>JAHFSL010000049.1 GCA_023265785.1 Candidatus Coatesiibacteriota bacterium
CCGTGGACGGCCATATCGGGTCTTCGCTGGATGTCCACCCTGATGAGCGCGACAAGTTACACCGGCTGTTTGTGGCCCACCGCGAGCGGATCGCCGCGGTCTTCGCGGGCCATGAGCACCTCTATTCCTATGAGGAGCGGGATGGCATCAAGTACTACATCACGGGCGGGGCGGGCGCCCACCTCTACGCACCGCGCGAGCAGGGCGGCTTCTACCACTTCGTCACGGTCACCGTCTCACCCGCCAAACTCAAGATCGACGTGGTCCGCGTGGGCGAGGCCGAGCCGGTGCCCGCGGCCGTGCGGGTCATCAAGCCCGGGGAGACCCTGGAAACCTGGGAAAACCGCCATGCGTGGGAAGCGTGGGACGAATCGGTCGGGCTGTCCTCGACGGCCGATCATGTGGCGACCGGCAAGCGGGCCCTGCGCATGGATTTCGACTTCGGGAAATGCCAGTGGCCCCTCGTCTATACGGCGTTCGACCCGCCCCTGGACCTTTCCGGTGCCGTCACGCTGGCCGTGGATGTGTTTGTCCCCGATGGCCTTGCGGACATGCTCAAGGTCGGGGCAAGCATTCCGGGTGACAAGAAGAAGGAAAAGCACGCGGCGCCGCCCGTGGATCTCAAGCCGGGATGGAACACCGTGCGGACCGACCTGGCCGGAAGCTGGCTCCCGCCCACGGCCCGGGCCGCCGCCAAGGGCATCGAGTGGGTCCTGGCCACCGAAGCCAAGGGGCTCGCCGGCGCGGTGACCTTCGACAATTTCCGCATGGAGGGGGCCACCCCGTCGTCGGCCACGGTCCTCGAGGATTGGGAAGGCATGCTCGCCTGGGGCGCGTGGAACGGGACGGTCGGCATGGGGCTGGTGACGGGCACCGTCAAGGCCGGGACCGTGAAGGAAGGCCGGGCGGCCGTCCGGTTGGACTATGACTTTGCCCGGTGGGCCACACCCCGGCTGTTCGCCCGGCTCCCGGCCCGCTGGGACCTCTCAAAGGTTCCGGCCGTGACCGTGGAGGCCCTCGTCCCGCCCGATGCGGCGCTCCCGCTGTACCTGGGATTCGTGGCGACGGACAACGACCGCCACCCCGCCCGGGCCGTGTCCCTCAAGCGCGGCTGGAACAACGTCCGGATCCCGCTGAAAGGGGACTGGCTGCCCGCCGCCACCCGCGCGGCCGTCACCGAGATTGAATGGACGCTCACGGGACCGGGCGTGGCCGCCGGCTCGATCGTCCTGGACGCCTTCCGGGCCGAACGGCCCTAGCCCCTATCCCCCCGGGCCCGCCGCCGTCCGGCGGGCCAGATCCAGGCAACTCACCCATTCCACCCGGTCCCCCAGGATCGTGTTGATCCGCACCGCCACCTCGTCCAGGACCGCCAGCCCGGTCTCGTGCCCGTTGGACCACAGGCACTGCCAGTGCACCGCGATCCCCGGCCAGCCCCCGGCCGCCAGGCACGCCGGAATAATCCCCCCGCGGCCGTCGGAGGTCACATAGACGTCGGCGAGCGCGGCCATGCCCCCCCGGTCGAGCCGCCCGTGTTTCCAGATGGTGTCCCACAGCCGGTCCGCCACGGTAAACGGCGTGGACACCACGACATTCCCGTCCTGCCGCAGGGCCACCCAGGGACGGCCGTTCGGCCGGTCCTCTCCCCACCGGAGGCAGTACCACGACAACGATCTCCCGAAGACCTCGCGCTGGGCGGCGGCGATCGCCGCGACATACTCCCCCTCCACGGCCTCCCCGAACATCCACGGGGAGGTCACCCCGCTGGCCTCCAGGCCCGCCTCCCTGAAGTAGGCCAGGGCCCGGGCGAGGTAGGGCGTCAGGGTGGCACGGGATTGGCGCTGGGACCAGGTGTGCTCCGTCTCGCCGAGCTGGGCGCCCGTCGCGAGGTCCAGCGCGTACGAATGGTTGATCATTTCCGGGCCGAAATCCATCGCGGGTGCCAGCCGACGCACCTCCTCCAGCCACGCACGGGTCAGCTCCGGCGGATAGCCGGCAATCCCGCGGACGATGTCCCCCCGCATCGCGGGCGCCGGAACGATCGAGAACTTGCCCCGGATTCCCCGCGCCGCCACCAGGTCACAGAACTTGGTGAGGAATTCGTTGGGAATCGTCTCGGCCAGGGGGCGACCGTCACCCGTGGGGGTCCCGGCCTGGCCCGGCTCCAGGTCGTAGACATGGTGCCGGTACAGATGGACCAGGGGCGTCGGGTCGTCCACCAGCAGCGCGAGGGGCGTGCGCACGGCCCCGGCCCCCGCGCCGTGGGTCAGTTCCTGGCGGCCTCCGGAATCTTCTTCACGGCGACCTCGGACACCTTGACGCTGGTCATCTTGTCCCCCACCGCGATCTGCTTGACGACCTCCATGCCCTCGTAGACCTGGCCGAAGACCGTGTACTGGTTGTCCAGCGACGGCAGGGCGTTGAAGCAGATGTAGAACTGGCTCCCCGCCGAGTCGGGATCGGGGGTGCGGGCCATCGCCACGGTGCCGGGCAGGTGCTTGCGCGCGCTGAACTCGGCCTTGATCGTGTAGCCGGGGCCGCCGGAGCCGTTGCCAGCCGGGTCGCCGCCCTGGATCACGAATCCCGGCACCACCCGGTGGAACGCCAGGCCGTCGTAGAACTTCTTGTTGGCGAGCTTCACGAAATTCTCAACGGTGTTCGGCGCATACTGGGGCAGCAGCGCGAACTTGATCGTCCCCTTGGACGTCTTGAGCGTCACGACGCTCATCGTCTTCTTCCCCGGAGCCGGCGCCTTGGCCGGGGCCGAAGCCGGCCCGTCCGCCGCCGCCATGGAGGCCGCGGACACCAGTCCCACCGCCGCGAGCAACCTGCGCGTTACTGTCATGTCCTGACCTCCTGTCGGGTCGTCTTGGCCCCTGGCCTGCGGGCCACCCGGAAACCGATTGTACGCCGCCCGGCGGGGGGCGGGTTGCCGGACCGGAGGCGCGGGAATAGGATGAAGAGGTCCCATGCAGGAACAACTGGGGAATCAATTCGCCCGGGCGGTCGCCCGGGGACTCGACGCGCTCACCGCCCCCCATCCCTCCCTCACCCGCACCGAAGACCGCCACGGCGCCCACCTGCTGGCCATCCTGCTCCTGGTCCACATGGCCGGGCTGGCGGTGATCCTCACGGTCCTGCGGATCGCGACCTGGCACATCATGCGCCACGACATTCTTGCCGACCGTGACACCTGGGACCACATTGGGCTGACCGTCCTGCTCGTCCTTCCCCTCCTCCTGTTGCGCGCGGGACACTACCGGACCGCGGCGGCGGCCTACATCGCGCAGGCCGCCGCCGTCCCCCTGGTGGCCCCCTTCGCCCACGATCCCAACGCCGAGATCGGGTTCCTGGCCATGCTGGTCCTCGCCCCGCTGATCGCCAGCATGGTGTTCCCCCCCCGCGCCGTGGTGGTGATCCTGATCACGGGGGTGGCCCTGGCCGCCATCCGGCTCGAGGTCTCGGACCTCCCCGCGCGAACTGCTGGCACGGGTGCTTCGATCCTGATCGTGGTGACGGTGATCGGCTTGCTCCTGCTCGTCATCCAGTCCCGGGCCCGTGTCGTCGAACGCCTGCGCCTGGAGCACCTGCATGAACAGGAACAGGCGCTCCAGCGCACCAGCGAGCGGCTCCGCCTCCTCCTGGCCAACTCGCTCGACGTCATCCTGGGCCTCGACCGCCATGCCACGATCGTGTTCGCGGCCGGCGAGGTGGAGGGCACGCTGGGACGGGCGTCCGCGGACCTCCTCGGCCATCCCCTGGAGGACCTCGTCCATCCCGACGATGTGGCCCGGGTCCGCGGCCTCCTCACCGGCCTCCTGGGCACCTCCGGCCTGCCGGTCCGGGCGGAGTGGCGGCACCGGATGGCCGGCGGCAGCGATCGGTGGCTGGAAGTCCTCATTGCCAACCACCTGGACCGGCCCGGGGTCGCCACGATGATCATGAACCTGCGCGATGTCACCGCCCGCCGCACCGCGGAAGCCCAACGCGCCGACCTGGAGGGCCACCTCCAGCACATGGCCCGGGCCGAACTGACGGAACGCATGGCCGGCGGCGTGGCCCACGATTTCAACAACCTGCTCTCCGTCATGGTTGGCAACCTGGAGAATGCGCGGCTGGAGTCTGCCCAGCCGGACCGCCTCGCCGTGCGGCTGGCCGGGATCGGGGACGCCGTCCGCGAAGCCACGACCCTGACCCGGCAACTGCTCCGGTTCTCGCGACGCGAGGTCACGACGCACGAGGCGATCCACCCGGCGGCAGTGGTGGAGGGCCTCGCCGATGCCCTGCGCCAGGTGGGAGGACCCGGCATCCGGCTTGAGCTGGTGGTGGATCACCATGCGGGCTGGGTCCGGTTCGATCCGGGCGGCCTGGAGCGGATTGTGATGGATCTTGTCATGAATGCGCACGATGCCATGCCGGCGGGCGGGAACGTCACGATCCGCGTGGACCGGATGGACCTGCCCGATGCGGGGCCCGATGATCCCGCCCTGCCGCCGGGAGCGCGGGTCCGGCTGGCCGTGACCGACACGGGGTCCGGCATGACGGAGGAGGTCCAGCGCCACCTCTTCGAGCCGTTTTTTACGACCAAGCCCCGCCGGATCGGCACGGGACTCGGGCTGGCCACGATGCACAGCGCGGTGACCCGGATCGGCGGGACGGTGGACGTCACCAGCGCGGCCGGCCGGGGGACGACGGTCAGTCTCCTTCTGCCGCTCGCCGCCGACCCCGGGGCCGGTCCGGCCACGCCGCACCGGGAGGCCGTGGCGGCCCCGCCGGCGGGCGTCGCCCGCACCGTGCTGTATGCCGAGGACAATGACGCCCTCCGTGACATGACCCAGGAATTCCTCGTCCGCATGGGGTACCGGGTGCTGGCCGCTCCGGACGGCGCGGCGGCGCTGGGAATCGCCACGCGGACGGCGGACCCGATTGACCTCCTGCTCACCGACATTCTCATGCCCGGGCTGAACGGCCTGGAACTTGCGGCGGCCGTCGCGCCGTTTCATCCCGAAACCAGGGTGCTGTTCACCTCGGGCTACGCGGATGACGTGCTGGCCTCCGACGACCCGGGCGGCCGCGCGCGTCAGTTCCTGCCCAAACCCTATTCCTCCGCCCAGTTGGCCCGGATGGTGACGGCCACCCTCACGGATTCCTAGCGCAGCCGTCCGGGCGGGAACGCGGCCACGGCGTCAGCCCGGCGATTCGTACACCCGCGCGTCGTGCAGCCAGCCGCCATCCGCGGGTGCGGTGTGCGGATCATAATCGAGAATCCCGCCGGCCTGCCGGATCCGCGCCTGGAGCCTGCGCAGGTCGATCCCCTGAACGGGCTTGCGCTCCGCCAGGGCCGCGCAGGCCGCCAGCCCGGCGGATTCCCCCAGGACCATGAAGACCGGCTCCATGCGGATTGAGCCGTGGGCGATGTGGGTGGCCGAGACGCAGACATTGACGAGGAGGTTCTCACACTCCTCGGCCCGGGGCGTCAAGGCACGGTAGGCAATGGGGTAAGGGGCGAGGCCGATCTGGACGTCCCCCTCGTTCTGCAACCGTCCGGCCCGGACCACCCGCTGGCTGTTATGGGCGTCCATCGTATAGGCGCCCATCCCGACCGCATCGTCCACGGCCCGGGCCCCCTGGCAGTCGGCCTGGGTGACCACGTAGGCCCCCCGCATCCGGCGCGCCTCGCGCACGTATAACTGGGGCGAGAATCCGCCGGTCTCCTCGAACTCGTCCCGGCAGAATCCCCACCGGGCCGTTTCCACGCGGACCTCTTCCGGCACCCGCGCATCGGTCCGCAGGAAATGGAAGATTCCCCGCGTGTACGCCTCGTGATCGCGCCAGAGGGCATCGCGCGCCGCGTAAGCGGAATCGGGATAGTCCCAATTCACCCCGATGTGGTCGGTGGAAAACCCGCCGTGATTGTTGAAGTCCGTCTTGCCGTCGGGCATGGTGACGATCAGGAAAAAGTCGGAAAAGCGCGGCGGCGTTCCCGCGGCGCACAGGGCCGTGACCATCCGGCCGAGCACCTCGTACCGGAACGGGTCATACCGGTCGGGGGGTTCGATCAGCTTGAAATTGGATTCCTCGCGGGTGAGGCAGAGCCTGAAATTGTAGGCCTGGATCCTGGCATCCCCGTCGCCCGGCCGGCCGCCGTCCCCCGGCTGGACGCACGGAAGGAGGCCGCTGCGGGGGTCCCCGGGCTTCACGAAAGGATCCACGGGGACCGTAAACTGGTGCGAAGGGGTCTCGGCCCGGATGCCGTTGAGCGATTCGCCATACTCCGACACCGCCTCCCGGCCGACGACATACGACACGCCGGCGCGCGCCAGGACATCGCCCTCGTACGAGGCGTCAATGAACACGCCGGCCTCCACGACGCCGCCGTCGTCGAGGGTCAGCGAGGTGATGCGCGCCCCCGCCTTCGTCACCCGCTCGACCCGGCGCCCCGGCCGGATCTCGACTCCCGCCTCGCCGGCCAGGGTCCGGAAGACCCCCTCCGCCACGTGCGGGGTGAAGGTGAACCGCTCAGGCTCGCCGTACGCCTTCCCGATCCGCCGGTAGACCTCGCGCGCCAGCCCGCCAATGACGTGGATATTCCCTGCATCGGTGGCGCCCAGCCCGCCGGAGGTGAGCCCGCCCAGCCGGTGCCGCGGCGACACCAGGAGCACCTTCCGGCCCTCGCGCGCCGCGGCCACCGCCGCGATCAGGCCGCCGGCGGCCTCGCCATACACACAGATGTCATGGGCCACGGACGACGGGCCCCGCCCTACTCGATGGCGCTGCCGGTGACCGGCTCGACCTTGACGCCGCGCTTGGCGATCCAGGCCAGCCCCTTTTCAAGGTTCGCGGGGGTTCCGGCCAATTCGAGGACGATCTCCCCCACCGTGGGCGTGACCTTGGCCCGGCGGATGTTTGGAATGACATGGAACTTCACCGCCATCTCATAGGTGACGGGCTGTTTGATCAGCTTCGAAGGGAAGGTCAACCGCACCCAGGCGGTGGCCATCGGCTACCGCCCCCCGGCGATGGCGGGAATGATGCTGACCTCGTCCCCGGCCTTGAGCACGGTGGCCTCGCCCTGGGCGAACCGGACGTCCTCCTCATTGACGAAGACGTTGACGAACCGTCGGATTTTCCCGGTTTCGTCGCAGATCCGGTCGCGGAATCCCGGGTAGGACTTCTCCAGCGCGTCAATCACGTCCTTGAGCGTCGCGCCCTCGGCGGACACCTCGGCCTGGTTGCCGGTCAGCTTCTGGAGCGGGGTGGGGATGCGGACTTTGACGGCCATGGCTCTAGTCCTCCTTGCCTGAGGCTAAATGAATCATAGGATGCCGGGGGTCGTTGATCAATGCGCATCGCTCTTGCGCAGATGCCGCCCCACCTTCTCCTCGAAGGCGTCGATGTTGGGCTTGATCTGAAACGGCTTGCCGATCGCCTCGGCCAGCGGTTCCACGGTCTTGAGCCCGTTGCCGGTGATGCAGATCACCACCGAGTCGTCCTTCGGGATCGCCCCGCGCTGGACGAGTTTCCTGGTGACGGCCATGGTGACGCCGCCCGCGGTCTCGGTAAAGACCCCCTCCGTCTCGGCCAGCAATTGGATGCCTGCCACGATTTCCTCGTCGGTGGCCTCATCCATCGTGCCCCCGGTCTCCTTCACGGTCTCCAGGACGAAGACCCCATCCGCGGGGTTGCCCATGGCCAGCGACTTGGCAATGGTGACCGGCTTCACCGGCTTGATGATGTCACTGCCCGCCTTGAAGGCCAGGTACACCGGGGCCGCACCCGCCGGCTGGGCCCCGTGGATCCTGGTCCTGGGCTTGTCGATCAGCCCCATGGCGTGGAACTCCTTGAACGACTTGTGAATCTTGCACAGGAGTGACCCGGACGCGACGGGCGCGACGACATGCTGGGGGGCCTTCCAACCCAGCTGTTCGGCGATCTCAAACCCGATGGTCTTGGACCCTTCCGCGTAGTACGGCCGGATGTTGATGTTGACGAAGGCCCACTGGTACCGGGAGGCGATCTCCGAGCACAGCCGATTGACCTCGTCGTAGATGCCCTCCACCGCCACGAGCGTCGGCTTGTAGATCAGCGAGGCGACGATCTTGCCCCGTTCCAGGTCCGCGGGAATGAAGATGAACCGCTTGAGCCCCGCCTGCGCCCCGTGCGCCGAGACCGCGTTGCCCAGGTTGCCCGTGGAGGCGCAGGCAACGGTGTCGAACCCGAACTCCTTCGCCTTGGTGATCGCCACCGACACCACCCGATCCTTGAACGAGAAGGTGGGATGGCAGACGGAGTCGTCCTTGACCCAGGCCTCGCGCACGCCCAGGGCTCTTGCCAGGTTGTTCGCCCGGATCAGAGGGGTAAAGCCCGAGTAGAACCCCGCCTGCGGTTCCCCGTCGATGGGCAGGAGGTCCCGGTACCGCCAGAGGGAGCGCGGGCCCTTCTGGATGGAGTCGCGCGAGATGGACCGCTTGATGCCCTCGTAGTCGTAGACCACTTCCAGCGGGCCGAAGCAGTACTCACAGACATACGAGGTGGTTTTCGGGTATTCCCGGGCGCACATCCGGCACCGGAGCCCCTTCACATATGACATGAAGGCCTAGGATACCACCCGGTCCACGAGCTTCACGATCATGGGTTCGAAAGCCGTGCCGTCACCGTTCAGCGTCCAACAGGTCCACTCGGCCGCCCGGCCCTCACGGATCGAGGCGATCAGGTAGGCGTAGGCCGGCCAGGCCCGCTCCAAATCGGTGGGCGAGGGCCGCGCGGGATGGTCCGGATGGGAATGCCAGACGCCGATGACGGCCACCCCCAGCCCCCGCGCCTCCTTCTCGGCGGCCAGGAGCCCCGCGGGGTCCATCTCATACCGGTCGTGCGCCCGCTCGGTGTTGAGGTTGGCGATGGCCCGGATTCCGGTCACCCGGTCCGGCTCCCCCTTGATGCCGAGGAACACCCCGCACGCCTCCCGGGGGTAGTGCGCCTCCAGGTGGCGCACGAGGTCAGCGACGAGGCTTCGTGACAAACAGATCATCGCCCTGCTCCCACAGGTGGGTGGAAAGATACCGTTCGCCCGAGTCCGGAAAGATGATGGCCACGACGCCGCGGTCCAGCCCCGCGGCCACCCGGAGGGCCGCCTTGAGGGCCGCGCCGGAGGAATAGCCCGCGAAATAGCCCATCCGCGCGAGCAGGCGGGTCATCTCATAGGCGTCCTCGGTCTTCACCAGGATCCGCTCATCGGCGAACCCCTCGTCCCAGATGGCCGGCTGGAGCGAGGAGGGCATGTGCTTGACCCCCTCGATGCCGTGCAGGGCCTCCTCGGGCTGGACCTCCACGACCTTGATCTTCGGGTTGTACTTCTTGAGCCGCCGCCCCGTGCCCATCAGCGTGCCGCTGGTCCCCACGCAGGCCACCAGATGCGTCACCCGGCCCGCGGTCTGCCGCCAGATCTCCGGCCCGGTGGTGGCGTAGTGCTTCTTCCAGTTGGCCGGGTTGGTGTACTGATCGCCGTAGAAATACCGGGCCGGATCGGCCGCGACCAGCTCCCGCACCATCCGGATCGCGCCGTCCGACCCCTCGAACGGGCTGGAGAACCGGATCGTCGCGCCGTAGGCCTGCACGATCCGCTTGCGTTCGGCACTCACATTCTGGGGAATCACCAGCTCCACCCGGTAGCCCCGCGCCGCGCCGATCATCGCGTAGGCGATGCCGGTGTTGCCGCTGGTGGCGTCAATGATGACCTTGTTCCGGGTCAGGCGGCCCGACTTCTCACCGTCCTCGATGATGGCCAGTGCGGCCCGGTCCTTCACCGACCCGCCGGGGTTCAGGTATTCCAGTTTTGCGAGCAGGTCCACCCGCTTGAAGTGCGCGTGCTCGATCCGCACGAGCGGCGTCCGGCCAATGGACGCGAGCAGGGTGGCGGTCGCCATGATGCGTTCCATCTTGGCAGATCGGCTCGGCCCCGGGCAATGCCGCCGGGGGCCGATACAATGGACCCATGCGCACGCCGCCCCGACGGGCCTGGCTGGCCGCGGCCGTTCCCACCGCCTTCGCGCTCGTGGCGCTCGGCTTCCCCTCGTGGGACTGGTACTTCGACGGGGTGACCTTCGCCATGGCGGCCGAGGGTGTGGCCGCGGGCGGCGACCCGGCCTGGCTGCTCCATCCCCACCACCTGCTCTACGGGCCCGTGGTCTGGGCGGTGTGGCGGCTGGCCTGGCACGCGGGACTGGCGGTCCGGGCCTGGCTCGTCATGCAATGGTTCTCGACCGCCTGCGCCGTGGCCTCGCTCGCCGCCGTGCACCGGCTTGCGGTGCGGCTGTCCCTGCCGGAGCCCCTGCCGGAGGCGACCACCGCCGCCCTCGCC
>JAHFSL010000394.1 GCA_023265785.1 Candidatus Coatesiibacteriota bacterium
ACTCGTGTTCTGGCCCTGGGCCCGGGATGCGTACCATGTGGTGAAGTTCGCGGCGCTTTCGGTGTTTGCCATCCCCGCCTTCGGGTGCTGGTGGCTCATCGGGCGGCCGGGCTGGGCGGGGGTCCCCCGCTGGTACCGGTTGGTGGCTGCGGGGTTCCTTGGCTGGGTGTTGCTTCGGGCGGTGGGGGCGGAGGATCGCACGTCGGCCTACCTCCGGGCCATCGAATGGTCGCTCACCTTCCTTGCGGCGACCGCCACGTTGGGGCTGGGCGAGCGGGACCGGCAGGTGGCGTTCGATACCCTGCTCGTGGCCGGGGGGGCCGCCGCGCTGGTCGGGCTCGGACAATATTTCCTGGGCCGGGAAGCCCTGTCCCGGTACGCGGTGGATGAGCGGTCCGTCACGTTCACCACCGAGCGGGTGTTCTCCACGTTCGGCAACCCGATCTTTTTCGCGGGGTTCCTCGTCCTGGTCCTGCCGCTGACGATCATGGAGCTCGCGCGCCGGGACGCGACCCGGCGGCGGACCGGGTGGCTGGCCGCCGTGGCGATTCTGGAGCTGGTGTCGCTGGCGCTCACGGCGTCCCGGGGTGCCGTGATGGGGCTGGCGGGCGGGCTGGGCCTCCTGGTGCTGACGGTGCGGGAGCTGCGCACGCGCCTGGCCGGGTTGGCCCTCGGGGCCGCGGCGTTGGTGGGCATCGTGGGGGTGGTGCGTCCGGAGCTTATCCAGCACCTGCTGACCGGGGGTGACCCCGGCCGGCTCCTCATGTGGCACACCGCATTCCGGATGTGGGGCAAGGCGCCCCTGCTCGGGACCGGGCTGGGCCAGTTCGCGCTCCGCTACCCAT
Source organism: Candidatus Coatesiibacteriota bacterium (assembly GCA_023265785.1). GTDB lineage: Bacteria > Oederibacteriota > CAKKQC01 > CAKKQC01 > CAKKQC01 > JAHFSL01. The sequence goes on from JAHFSL010000394.1 coordinate 846, forward strand.
GCGTACAGCTGGAAATCGCCACGCCGGGTGATGCCGGGTTCGGGGTGAACGCGGTCCATGCGCACGACGAGTACCTCGAAGCCATGGCGGAACTCGGCCTGCCGGGGCTGCTGCTCTTCGTGGGCGCGTTCATCGGGTTGCTCGCACTTCCCACCGGGCCCGCCCGGGGCTGGGCGGTCAAGGCCGGGGTCCTCGCCGTGGCGGTGCACGGGCTGTTCAATTTCCCGCTCAGCACCGCCCCGGTCCAGATGTTCACCTGGATGTTCCCGGCGATCTGGCTCCTTCCCCCACCCGGGGAAAGGGAGGAGCCGCTGCCCGGGTGGCGGGCGGGGGTGATGGCGGCCGGCGCGGTGATCCTGGTGGCCGCGGTGACACTCGTGCCGCTGGTCCGGAGCAGTTATCACCAGTGGGCGCTCGCCTACCAGGACGCGAAGATGTATCCCCGCGCGGCCGTCGCACTGGAGAAGGCGGGGCGGCTGCTGCGCGACGATGTCCAGTCGCGAATCGGGTTCACCCGGGGCAAGCTCGCGTTCGAGGCCGGGGACCTGGTGACCGCCGAGGCCCGGTTCCAGGATGACCTCGTTCGGTTTCCCTGCTACCCGGAGGGCTACGGGAATCTGGGGGTGGTGTACGGCGTGCGCGCGATGAACGGCGACAAACACGCGCTGGCCATCTCCCAGGAATGGATCAGCAAGGCGCTGCGGGTCCGGCCGGGGGGACGGGAGGCCGCGACCGACTACAACTCGCTCGGGAACGTCCGGGTCCTGGCCCACAACGAGCGGGGCGCGCTGGAAAGCTACCGGCAAGCCCTGGCCTGCGACGATGCCTTCGTCGAGCCGGCGGTGAATGCCGCCCGGCTGCTGCTCAAGCGCCACCGGTCGGCCGAAGCGGCGGCCATCGTGCTGCGGGTGCTGCGGAAGCGCCCCGCTGACCCGGATCTCCAGCGGCTGGCGCTCGAATTGGGGGTCAGGCCATGACCCTGCTGGACCGCTACCTCCTCCGCCGGTATATCGGGCCGCTCGTGGCCGGGCTCGCGTTGTTCGTGTTCGTGCTCGTCATGGACCGGATCTTTGAGCTCCTGGACCTGGTCCTGAACCGGGGCATCTCCCCGCTCATCATCGTCCGGCTGATCGGCTGTGTCCTGCCTTCCATCATGACGCTCGCGCTGCCGATGGCCATGCTGCTGGCGGCGGTCCTGGCGTTCGGCCGGCTCGCCCAGGACCGCGAACTGTCGGCGTTCAAGAGCGCGGGGGTGGGGCTGACCCGGCTCGCCGCACCGCTGGCCGGGCTGGGATTGTTGACCAGCCTGGGGTTGGTGGCGTTTAACGGCACGGTCCTGCCCGGGGCCACCGCCGCCTACAAGCGAATCTTTTTTGAGATCATCCGGCAACGGGCCACGGTGGCGTTCCGGGAAAAGGTGTTCGTCCGGGATTTCGACCGTTACCTGCTGTATTTCCGGAGCAAGGAGGGCAAGGAGGGGGTGTTGCATGAAGTCACCATCGTGGAAAGCCCGCCGCGACCCCCCCGGGTGATTACGGCGCGGACGGGGCGCCTGCGGATGGATGAGGCGGGATACAGCGTCATCCTGGAGCTGCGGGACGGGCAGATGGACCAGCCCGCCGACCTCACCGGGCAGCATTACACCCGGATTGACTTCGCCTCGTATGAGGTCAGCCTTGATATACATTCGGCGCTGCAGGGCGGTGACCGGTTCTTTGTCAAGGAGATGGAGGAGATGACGTACCGGGAACTGCGCCGGCGGATCACGGAGCTCGCGCAGGTGCCGCAGGAGCGCCGCCTGTTAGAGGTGGCGTTTCACGAGAAGATCGCCCTGGCGTTTGCCCCCCTGTTTGTGATCCTGATCGGCATCCCGCTGGGCTCGCTGGCGCGGCGCGGCGGGGGGGTGGGGATTGTGCTGTGCCTCGGGGTCCTCTTCGCCTATTACGCCTGCCTGATGGTGGCCCGGGGAGTCGTGGACCGGGGCCACCTGGCACCATGGATCGGGATGTGGCTCCCCAACGCCTTCCTTGGCATCACCGCCGGGCTGGCGTTCCTGGCCGCACACCGGGAATCCTCCTGGATCAGGTGGGGTCGATGAACCGCCCCCCTTCTTCGGGCGGTTCGGAGATCCCGCGCGGTGTTCGCGCGGGAAAGATGACCGGGCCGGGATTTCCCCGCCGGATGATGCAGTACCTCCTCGGGGCGTTTGTGCGCAATTTCGCGCTGGCACTCGCCGGAATCGTCATGATCATCCTGCTGGCGGCGGTGTTCGATGAGTTCAACAAGGTGATGCGCAACCACCCCCCGGCCTGGGCGATCTTCGCGTATTTCGCGTTGAAGCTCCCGTTCACCACCGCCCAGGCGCTGCCCATGGCCGTCCTCATGGGCACGCTCCTGACCCTGGCCGGCATGAACCGGAGCCAGGAGCTGAACGCGATGCGGGGGGGTGGGATGG
>JAHFSL010000395.1 GCA_023265785.1 Candidatus Coatesiibacteriota bacterium
CTCGCCGTTGCCCCAATCCACCGTCAGCTTGAAGGTGATCTGGCCGGTGGGACCACCGGTCACGGCCAGCGGCCCGGGCACCGTCCACTTGAGCTTCACCGGAGGCCCCCAGTCAGGATCGAACCCGACATCGGGTGCGGGAACGGCACTGCCAAGAACATAATGAGTGTACGGCGGCAGGGTGTCGGTGACGTTGATGGACGCAAGCGCCGCGGTCCCCGGCCTCCCGTAAAAGACCGTGTAGGTGACGGTATCACCCGGCGCGGCGATGTCCAGGTCGCCGTCCTTGGAGACATAGACAATCCGCTTGGTGGGGGCGGCCGTGTCGCCCCACGGAACGGAGGTGCCCCAATTGTCCGAGAGGGAGCCGATGTAAACGCCGCCCGTCCTGACCGGCAACCCGATCGTCAGGGTGGCCAGATCCGTCGGGCACGCGGCGATATCGACATAGATATCGAAGGAGAAATAGGCGCCGCAGGACGGGGTGCCACACAGGTCCGCGCAGCCTGAAAAGTCGATCGTCGATCAGCTCCAGGTCCAGGCCGGGTAGCTCCCGCTGCTCTCGTTGTAGATGCCCGCATAGGTCAGCGTGAGCGTTCCGGTCGCGGTCGCGCCGCACCGGACGCGCCAGTACACCCCGGCGATGTCGGCGGCCGTCGCCGTCCCGAAATTGACCACCGTGAGGCCGGTCAGATTTTCCGGGCTGGCGGTGCACCCGTTGCAGAGCCAGGCATCAAAGGATCCCGCCGGGACCTTGAGCCAGTTGGGGTACACCAGGCCCGGCTGCAGGGTCGTGTTCGCCCACGCATCCATGAGGACCGTGTCGGCGACCGCCGGCCGGCTTACGGCGCAGGCGAGCATCACCGCCATGGCGCCGAGGAATCTCATCCATCGCATCATCCTTCTCCCCCCGCCATCCTGACTGATGGCCGTCCCGGGGTCCAGAGGCCCAGCGATCAGGGACTTTACATTATCGCTCATTCCGGGGTACCCTGATCACGACGCATGTTGCGGTACCTGGCGTTCGGAACAACGGATTTCCGGTCCAATCTGGTCGGCATTTCCGGGCGGGTCAACTGGGAGTTCGTGGCGGTGGCCCGTGGTGCCGTCGCCCCCCTCTTCTCCGGGACTTCGCCCCCGATGCGCACACGGACCCTCTGGGTCTTCCCGCCCGGCACCCCGCACGGGTGGATGTCGGAGCGCGCCTGCGTGCGTGCCACCTTCCATTTCGGCTTTGTTCCCCTGCCGCTCGAACGTATCGCCCTGGAGCGCGGCTACCATGAATGCCCCCTCACCCGCGGCGCCGCCCGCCGCATCCTCGCGCTGGCCGCGGGCCTCCATCCCCACCTGGCCCATCCAACGGGTGTGAGCCTCCTTCATTTCCACCAGGCCCTGCTCGAGCTCTCCCTCCTTGCGCTCGGCAACGTTCCCGCGACCCGCATCCCCCGGCCGGAGCAATTCGCCGAACAGAAAGTTGATGTCGCCACCGCCTGGTATGCAGAGCACCTCGCGGAGCGGCCGTCACTGCGCCAAGTGTCTCAGGCCGCGCATGTCTCGGCCAGCCACCTGCGCCGTCTGTTCCGCCAGATCCGGGGCATGAGCCCCCACCGGGCCCTGTCAGAGGTGCGGATGCACCGGGCCATGGAGCTGATGACTCACTCGTCCGACCCCCTCTCCCACATCGCGGAACAGTGCGGATTCGGCAGCCCCGCGGACTTCGCCAGGGCCTTCCGCACCCGTCATCGCACCAGCCCGAGCCAGTGGCGGAAGGGGCGCCTCCTGGCCGAGGACGGTCCGGTATGATAGACGCCGAGGGAGCCTGGGGCGGGTCTGTGCCGAAGAGGTGGCGGGTGATCGAACGTCAACCAAGCGGGGTGTGCGTCTGCACATGAGGTCCAGGGCCTCTGGCTGGCTGCTCCTGTCAGCACTCCTTGCCGCGGGACCTGCCCCAAGGGCCGCGGCCAACGGGTGGGAGCTCGAGGACCTCTGGTACAACTCCGACCAGCCCGCGCGCACCATCTATCCCAACAACACCATGCTCTACATGGGGTCCTTCACCGTCCAGGTCACCTACCAGACGGTCACGGTCGCTGAACAGCTCACCGGCCTCACGGTGGTGAACTTCGGGACCGCCTCCGGCGCCGACATCTCAAATGTGTACTGGGAGGCGCTGTGCAACAAGGGGTCCAGCGGCCTCCTCACCATGACCTATGCGGGTGTCTACATGGAGGGCGACATCGCCCAGGGGCCGCAGACCCCCCATCCGGCGTGGACCTGGGCGGGCCTGACCGGCCAGAATTTCAACGCCTGCGCCGACGGGTGCGGGTGCAGTCCGGCATGCTGCGGGCCGCAGTTCACCCTCCGGCTGTACGCCGACATCGCTCCGTGCGCCAAGGACACCACCGTGGACCTGGGTATCCCGTTCAACAATGCCAGCACCACCACCTGGGGCGGTGCGCTGTCGGACAGCAACGACACCTTCGCGGGCTGGGCCGACAGCGATCGGGGAGGAGCCGAGGACACCATTTCGTGGATCTACAAGGACTCCTCACCGACGGACTTCATCGCGCCCGGCGACACGATCGCCTACACCATGTTCTATGGCCGGCCCGGAGCCAACCCGCTGACCAGCATCGTCATCACCGACACCCTGCCGGCCACCACCCACTACCTCACCGGCAGTGCCGTCCCGGCCCCCGACCCCGGCTGGGACCCGAATCCCGGACCGCCGCCGATGCTCCGGTGGACCATTCCCGGCGCGCTCGCCACGACGGGCGGGCCCTCGGGCATGATCATCTTCTCGGCCACCGTGGACTGGGGCAACGGCGAATCCTTCGAACCGGGGTCGGGTGACAAGGGCGCGGCCGAAGGCTCGCGGCTCTCCAATACGGCCCAGGCGTTCTTCAACGGGACCACCTGTGCGGTCACCAATGCGGTCTCCCAGCCGGTCTCCCCGGTGGTCAGGCGTTTCCTGTTCTGGGAACTCACCGACAACGACATGCTTTTCGCCTCCGCCTACGGGTCGCCGGCGGACTCCATCACCTACACGCTCTCCGCCAAGAACGTCTCCAACTCCAAGACCTGGTGGAATGTCACGCTCTGGGACACCGTTCCCGCGCAGATTGACGCGTGGTGCTCGGGATGCGGGTTTTACGACCCGTGCTCGGGCTGGACCATGACCCCGTCGGGGTGCGCCCCCTACAGTCCCGGCTCCTACCAGTCCGGCGGCGGCACGACCGTCATGACCTGGAAGCTGGACATGCCTCCCTCCTACACCCTGTCGGTGCAGTGGCACGGGC
>JAHFSL010000396.1 GCA_023265785.1 Candidatus Coatesiibacteriota bacterium
GGCTGCGACCATTTCTCTGGGGCGCGTGTCGCCACGCGCCTCGATGCGGCGACCTGGGAACGGCAGCGGGCCGCTGACGATGTTCCCGTTGAGCCTTGCTCCGGATGGGGTTTACCCTGCCCCCGCCGTCACCGGCGGGGCGGTGAGCTCTTACCTCACCGTTTCACCCTTACCCGCCAGGCTTGCGCCTGTCAGGCGGTTTATTTTCTGTGGCACTTTCCCTGGCCTCGCGGCCGGTTGTCGTTAACAACCATCCTTGCCCTTGGAGTCCGGACTTTCCTCCAGGAGACTGGCGCCTCCCGGCGATCGCACGGCTGACTCCCCGGAAAGATTGTACAATGGGTTATGCGTTTTCGCACGGGCCCATCCGCTCGGTTCACCCTGCCCCCCGCGCGTTAACCGGCATGAATCAGGCCCCCCGCGCCCACCGCGCCGTCTTCATCACCTTTGAGGGCATCGAGGGCTGTGGCAAGACCACGCAGGCGAAACTGCTCGCGAAGCGCCTGCGCGAGGAGGGCCAGCAGGCCATCCTGACCGCCGAGCCCGGGGGCACCGTGCTGGGTCGCGCCCTGCGCGCCGCCCTGCTGAATCCGGCCCGGACGGTGGACCCCATCGCCGAATGGCTGCTCTTCGAGGCCGACCGCGCCCAGCACGTGCGCGAGACCATCCAGCCGCTCCTGCGCCGGGGCGTCACGGTGATCTGTGACCGGTTTTCGGACTCGACCCGCGCCTACCAGGGCATCGGCCGCGGGCTGGGACTGGACCAGGTGGACCGGGTGGATCGCGCCGCCACCGGGGGCCTGAAGCCCGACCTCACTTTCCTGCTCGATCTGCCGGTGCGCGAGGGGCTGGCGCGGGCGGCCAGCCGGGGGAAGCTCACCCGCATCGAGCGCGAGCGGACGAGGTTCCACACGAAGATCCGCGACGCCTTCCTGGTCCTGGCCACCCGCGAGCCCGGCCGGATCAAGGTGGTGGACGGGCGGCTGGACCGGCCGCATGCCGCGGAAGTCGTCTGGAAGCATGTGGCGGCCGTGCTGGGACGCAAGGCGCGATGAAGCTCACCCGGGTCCTGGGTCAGCCGCACGCCGTGGAGATGCTTTCCCGCGCCGTGGCCGGGGGCAAGCCGGATGGAGGCTGGTTGTTCCACGGCCCGGCCGGCACCGGCAAGCGGAGCGCGGCGCTCGGGTTCGCCCGGGCGCTCAACTGCGAGGCGCCCGCGCATGCAGGGGACTGCTGTGAAACCTGCCGGCCGTGCGTGGAGATCGAGAAGGGGATTTACGCCGACCTGCGCGAGGTCGGTCCCGATGCCGAGGCCGGGGGCCGTGACCGGTCGTTCAAGCTGGAGACCCTGCACGCCGCCATGGTGTGGGGTTCGCGCGCCACGCGCGGCAACCGGTACCGGGTCTGCATCCTGAACGACGCACATCTCATGGGCAAGGAACCCGCCAACGCGTTCCTCAAGATGCTCGAGGAGCCGCCGGAACGGACCGTGTGGCTCCTGCTGGCGCCCACGCCAGTCTCGGTCCTGCCCACGATCCGGTCCCGCTGCCGCCCGGTCCGATTCACCCTGCTCTCGCGCGAGGCCATCGAGGGCATCCTGCGCCTGCAGGGCCACCCCGAGGCCGAGGAGGCCGCGGACCTGTGCCTGGGCCGGCTCGACGCGCCGCTCGAGGAGATTCAGGAGTCGGTCAAACTCGCGGAAGAATACCTGGAGGTCGCGGCGAAGCTCGACCTGGCCGGGCTGGCCTCGCGGGCGCAGGCCCTGGGCCGCAAGGACGGGCTGGAAACGCTGTCGCATCTGCTCGATGGACTTGAGCGCGCGCTGGCCGCCCGGCTCCGGCTCCAGCCCGAGGAGGCCGATCGGTGGATCGCGGCGCTGGATGCGGTGGCCCGGGCGCGCGGCCGGTACCGTGGCGCGCTCACCAAGACGCTGGCCGACGGGCTGGGCGCGGACCTTTCCGCCGCCCTGCGGGGCGAGGCGGTGCGGGCATGAGCCGATTCATGGTCACGACCCCGATCTACTATGTGAACGCGCCGGTCCACCTCGGCCATGCCTACACCACAATCGCGTGCGATGTGCTGGCGCGTTGGCGCCGGTTGCAGGGCGATGAGGTCTTCTTCCTTTCTGGGCTGGACGAACACGGCGGGAACATCGAGAAGGTGGCGAAGGAAAACGGCGTCACCCCGCAGGCCTGGTGCGACCGCATTGCCACGGATGACCGGGCGTTTTTCGACGAACTCAAGATCTCCTACGACGACTACATCCGCACCACCGAGGACCGGCACCGCATTGCGACCGAGGCATTCTGGACGAAGGTGGCGGCGGCGAAGACCCCCATGGGCCGACCGTGCATTGAGAAGGGGGAGTACACCGGCTGGTACTGCTCCAAGTGCGAGGCCTACTATGTCGAGGAGGAGCTCCTGGGCGGCAACTGCCCGGTCCACCAGTCGCCCGCCGAGAAGCTGAAAGAAGAGACCTATTTCTTCCACCTCTCCGACTATCAGGACTTCCTCCACGATCATTTTGAGAAACACCCCACCTTCATCTCCCCGGACACCCGATTCAACGAGGTCAAGGGGTTCATCAAGGAGGGCCTGCGGGATGTCTCAATCACCCGCACCAAGGTGGAGTGGGGTTTCAGGGTCCCGGGCGATCCCGCCCATGTCATCTATGTCTGGTTTGACGCCCTCATCAACTACCTGACCGCCCTTGGGTACCCGGACACCACCAACGCCCGGTGGCAGCACTGGGCGGATGGCCGGGTCATGCATGTCATGGGCAAGGAGATCATCCGGTTTCACTGCCTGCTCTGGCCCGCCATGCTTCATGCCGCCGGCCTGCCACTGCCGGACCATGTCGCGGTGCACGGCTGGTGGACGGTGGAGGGGCAGAAGATGTCCAAGTCGCTCGGCAATGTGGTGGACCCCCGCGACTACGCCCGCAAGTACGGGCTGGACGCGGTCCGCCACTTCCTCCTGTCCGAGATCGGGTTCGGCGCCGACGGGGACTTCTCAGAGAAGCGATTCATTGAACGGTATAACTCCGACCTCGCCAATGTCTTCGGCAACCTGGCCCACCGCACCATCGCCATGGCCCACAAGTACTCCGCCGGAAAGGTGAAGCGGCCCGCTTCCGCGTCGCCCTGGCCCGCGGATATCCGGGGCCAGTTCGACGTCGTTGTGGAGAAGGCGCTTGCGGTGCCGCAGTTCCAGGCTGGACTGGAAGGGGTGTGGGAACTCATCAAGGGCGGGAACAAATACATCGACACCCGGGCCCCGTGGACCCAGCCCGAG
>JAHFSL010000397.1 GCA_023265785.1 Candidatus Coatesiibacteriota bacterium
CATCGGGGGATGACGGGATGATCGATGTCTCGGCCAAGTTCGAGACCCTGCGGGAGGCGGTGGCGGAGGCGCGCGTGACGGCGGAGGCGGCGACGCTGGAGCTGGTTACGGCAAATCTAATTCCCAAGGGCGACCTGCCCACCTTTGTCAAGGCCGCGGCGATGCTGGCCGCCAAGCGCACCCCGGACCTCCTGCCGCACTGCCACCCCGTTCCGCTGGACCTGACCGAAGTGGCCGTGGAGGCCGGGAGGGACGCCATCGTGATCCGGGTGCGCATCCGGGCGGTCTGGAAGACGGGGGTGGAAATGGAGGCCATGACGGCCGCGGCGGTGGGCGCCCTCACCGCCTACGACCTGCTGAAGTTCGCCAAGGATGACACGCTGACCATCGCCGGCGTCCGGCTCGTGGGGAAGTCCGGCGGGTACTCGGAGTGGCGCGAGGCGGGGCAGGGCCTTTCGGCCGCCGTGGTGGTCGTGTCCACCTCGACCGCGCAGGGCCGCCGGCAGGACCGGGCGGGCAAGGCGGTCGCCGCGCGGCTGGAGCAGGAGGGCGTGACGGTCCGGGACTACCGGGTCGTGGGCGACGACCCCACGGCCATCGCCGCCGCCGTCCGCGACCTGGCCGACGGGGCGAAGGTGGATCTGCTCGCGCTGGCGGGGGGCACGGGGCTGTCGCCCGACGACGTCACCGTTGAAGCGGTCCGCCCCCTGCTGGACCGCGAGGTGCCCGGCATCGCCGAGGCGGCGCGGGCCTACGGCCAGCGCCGGTCGCCCCGTGCCATGCTCTCCCGCAGTCTGGCGGGGGTGCGGGGGACCACCGTGATCCTCGCCCTGCCCGGCTCCACCCGGGGCGCGTCCGAGTCGCTGGAAGCGCTCCTGCCCGGGCTCCTGCACGCCTTCCCCATGCTCCGCCGCGCCGGCCACCCGGGCTGAGCCGCCGCTCCCCTGAAGGGGGGGCGGGAGGGTGACCGCCGTCAGTTCGGCAGCCTAACCGTCTTCATATCGGGCATTGCGGGTCTTGGATCACCCTAATGCCATGAACGGATGGCGCGGATGACGGTTCCTGGCGGCGCCGCCCTGCGGCTGACCCAGGGGGCGGGCTATGTCCTGCAGGCGATGGCCGCCCTGGCGCGGGCGCAGGGCAGGGGGCCGGTGAGCCTGGAACTCCTGGCCCGGCAGGAGTCAATTCCCCAAAGTTCCCTGCCCAAGCTGATGCGCCCGTTGATCCAGGCGGGGCTTGTGGCGTCCCGGCCGGGAACCCGCGGGGGGGTCGCCCTGGCCCGCCCGGCGTCATCCGTCAGCATCCTCGAGATTCTCGAGGCGGCCGGCGACCGGTATTCGACCGGGCATTGCGTCCTCCATCCGCAGGGCGTCAACGGGACCGGCGATTGCGCCGTGGCCTGCGTGTTCACCCGGGCGGGGAACGCGGTACGGCGGGAACTGGGTGCGGCGACTCTGGCGGAATTGGCGGGTCGACTGGCCCGGCACCACGCCCGGAGCCGCCGGAAGGCATGAATTTCTTGAAGGAGGGCAGGATGACAACGATGGGCAGGAACCTGGGGGTGGGCGCGCTGGTGCTGGCGGCGGGACTGGCGGCGGCGGGGGCGCGGGGCGATGCCGGTGCGGCGCCGGCCGCCGTCGCCGGCAATGTGAAGGCGGACGTGGGGCTGTTTCCCAACGATTTCGGCCCGCCGGACATCGACGTCAGCGGGTATCCCAAGGAGATGCGGCTCAAGTACAAGACCTTCGCGTTCAAGTGCGCGGCGTGCCACACGATCGCCCGGCCGATCAACTCGCAGTTCGTGGAATTCACCGAGGCCGAGATTGCGAAGGCGAAGAAGGACCAGCCCGACCTCTTCAAGGAGCCGCTGGTCTGGAAGATCGAGCCGAAGATCTGGAGCCGGTATGTCAAGCGCATGATGGGCAAGCCCGGCTGCCCGGTGCAGGGCGCTGACGGGAAGGACATCTACACCTTCCTCGTCTACGACGGAAGAATGCGCAAGACCGGGGAGCATGCCGCCGAGTGGCGCGAGCAGCGCGCCCGGCTCGTGGCGGAGTTCGCGAAGAAATATCCGGAGACCTACAAGAACCTGTACCCCAATACGCCGGTCCCGGTCGTGACCGAGTCGGCGGCACACGAGGCGACCGAACAGCAGGGAGGAGCAGCACGATGAACGCAAGGATGGTCAAGCAGAGAATCGGAGTGATGGTGCGGACGGTGGCCGCCGTGCTGGCGGTCGCGGGCTGGCCCGTGCCGCGGGCCTCGGCGCAGATGGGCGCCGGGCTCGAGGCGGTCATCAAGGCCCGGGAACTTTCGCCGGACGACGTGGAGGCGGCGCTCAGGACCTACGTGGCGCCGGGAAGCATGGACGACTTTTACATGTTCGCCTCGGGCGGCCAGGCGGGCAACGTGGAGGTCTACGGGATCCCGTCCATGCGGCTTCTCCAGAACATCCCGATCTTCTCGCCGGACACCTGGCAGGGGTATGGGGTCGGGGATGATGATTCCGCCCGGGCCTTCGCCGAGGGCAAGGCCGGCAACCGGACGATCACCTGGGGCGATGTGCACCACCCGGCGCTCTCGCAGACCAAGGGGCTCTACGACGGCCAGTTCCTGTTCGCCAATGACAAGGCCAACGCCCGGATCGGGGTCGTGGACCTGCGCGACTTCCGGGTGCGGCAGATCGTGAAGAATCCGCTCATCGCCACGAACCACTGCGGCGCCAAGATCACCGAGAACACCGAGTACTACGTCGAGGGGGCCCAGTTCGGGACGCCCCTGCCGTACACGAAGTACGCCCCGCTGGAGAAGTACAAGACGGAGTACCGGGGACTCGTGACCTTCTGGAAATTCGACCGGGCGGCCGGCCGGCTGGACCAGGCCAGGAGTTTCTCGATCGAACTGCCGCCCTACTGGCAGGACCTGGGCGGCATGGGCAAGCTGGTGAGCAACGGGTGGGTGTTCATCAACACCTACAACACCGAGCTGGCCACGCCGGACTCGGCCAAGGGCAAGCCGGCGATGGAAGTGGCGGTGTCCCAGCGCGAGATGGACTACCTCCACATCATCAACTGGAAGAAGGCGGAAGGCATGCTGGCGGCGGGCACGATCAAGACCCAGACCATTGCCGGGATGATCGTCATCCCGATGGCCGAGGCGGTCAAGCAGGGGATCATGTGGGTGGTGGGCGAGCCCAAGAGCCCCCACGGGTCGGATGTCTCGCCGGACGGCCGGTTCATCGTGGTCAGCGGCAAGCTGGACCCGCATGTGACCGTCTACTCCT
>JAHFSL010000398.1 GCA_023265785.1 Candidatus Coatesiibacteriota bacterium
CGCCGCCTCGAGGGGCCGGTGCGCCGTCACCGTGTAGGAAAGCGCCACTGCCGCCGGGCCGGGGCGCCCCCCCAGGAACACGCGCAGGGGCTTCCCCGCGGCGCGGGCCGCCAGATCGTGCGCGGCGAGATCCACGACAGCCTTGGCAATGGGCATCCCCATGCTGGGCCCCCGCCCGATCGCCGCGTGCATGCACCGGTGCAGTCCGTCCAGGTCCCCGACCCGGGTGCCGCGGACCGCGGGGCCCAGGTAGCCGCGGATGGTCGTCGTGACCGACTCGATCGTCTCGTAGGACCACGCCGGCACCGGCCGACCCTCGCCCCACCCCGTCCGGCCCGCCGAGTCGGTCATCTTGGCGAACACCAGCGGCGCCCCCTCGCCCGGCTTCCCCGCCGACCCCGAGGCGAAAGTGAATCCCCGGGTCACGGGAATCCGGACCGGGATCACCTCGACGGATCGGATGGTATGGCTCATCCTGCCAGCCATCCGTCGCGGCCGGCCGCGACGAAGTCGTCGTCCACGAGGTGCGGATAGGCTGTGGTGACGCGATCCAGTTCCGCGGCCTGTCCCGGACCGAGCGTTTCCGCGGGATCGAGGCATCGAATGGAATCCAGCAGTCCCTGCCGCCGCAGGACCTCGTGAATCCCCGCGATGCATCCGCGGAACCCGTTGGCGGCATCGAAGACCGCGGCATTCATGTCGGTCACCTCGTTGGCGCGGGCCAGAAGATCCGCGGGCACCGCCCCCGTCGCGGCGGCGGCCCGGCAGGCGGCGTGCAGTTCCACGGCCCGGCTGGTCCAGACCGCCCAGTGACCCAGCAGTCCCCCCGTCATCCGGCGCTCGACCGTCCGGCCGGCGGCGGCGAACCGGAACGGCGTGAGCAGGTCAAGCACGATGTGATCATCATTGCCGGTGTAGATGACGACATCGTCGCGCCCGGTGTCCACCAGGGCGCGCACGACCTCGAGAGTCCGGTACCGGTTGAACGGGGCCACCTTGACCGCGACCAGGGAGGGCAGGCCGGCGAGCTGCCGCCAGAAACTCCCAGGCAGAACGCGGCCCCCGACATCCGGTTGCAGGTAAAACCCGATGACCGGCAGGACCTCGCCCACGGCGCGGGCATGCGCCACGAGCGCGTCCTCGGGTTCCGCCGCGAGGTCGGCGAGCGAGAGCAGTCCCGCGTGGAACCCCTCTCGCCGGGCCATCTCCGCCTCCCCAACGGCCGCCGCGGTCCGGCCGCAAATGCCGGCGACCCGGACCCGCGGCCGGTCCCGGCCGGCATCCAGTCGCGCCATTTCGCCAGCCGCCAGCTCGAGCAGGGGCGCGTAGAGGCCCGCGCCCCGGATCGCGAACTGGGTGGTGTGCACTCCCACGGCGATCCCGCCCGCCCCGGCGGCCGCGTAGTAGCGAAGCAGGGCGCGCTGGCGCCGCGCATCAATCCCCCGGCGCCCGTCCAGCGCGAGGGGAAGCGCCGGAATGGCGAGGCCGGCGGCGAGGGAGGCGCGCACGTCCATCGTCAGAACTTCCCGTCGCGGGATTCGAAGTGGGTGGGTTTTCCCAGCGTCACCCCGCCGCGCACGGTCCAGTCGGCGACCCATCCGGTGAGGCGGCCCGCGTCCACCCGGGGCCGGCCGTACCGCGCCCACCCGAGCGACCCGTCGGCGAGGAGGGCGTCGGGCGACTCAGTGCCGCGGAAGGCCGGCGGCCTCCCGAGCCGGCGGCCAAGGTCGGCCGCGACCTCGCGGACGGACAGGCGTTCCGGCCCCGCCAGGTTGACCACGAACGGCGGGGTGGCCGCGTCGGCCAGCGAGGCGAGCGCCATCGCGCTGGCGTCCCCCTGCCAGATCGCGTTGAACCAGCCCATCGCCAGATCCACCGGCTCGCCGGCCGCGACCCGTCGCGCCAGATCCACGATGATTCCGTACCTTGGTTCAGTCGCGTAGTTGAGCCGGAGAAGCGCGACCGGCGTCCCCTGGGTCCGGGAAAAGTGCTCGAACATCCGCTCGCGGCCCAGGCAGGACTGGGCATATTCTCCCCGTGGATTCGGCGGGTCGGTTTCGCGTGATCCCCCACCGCCCACGGGCACGAGCCCGTACACGTTTCCGGTGGAAAACGCCGCGATCCGGCTGGTCGGGTACCGCCGGGCCACGACCGCGGGGAGGTACGCATTCATGGCCCAGGTCACCGACTCGGCGCCGGTCGAGCCGAACTTCATGCCGGCCATGAAGACAACGAGGGGCGCTCCGGGCAGGGCCGCCACCGCGGCCTCGTCGAGCAGGTCGCACCGGATGGTCTCCACACCGGCCGCCCGGAACGCGGATTCGCTCCCCTCCCCGGAAAACCTGGAGACCGCGATCACCCGCCGGGGCGTCCCGACGGCGTCCGCCGCCCGCCGGGCCATCCGGGCCAGGGTGGGCCCCATCTTGCCGGCGGCTCCCAGGATCACGAGATCGCCCGGAAGCCGCCGGAAGGTTTCGACGACGGGATCCGTCGGCGTGCTCAACAGGTCCTCAAGCTGCCCGACGGAGGCGATCCCGCCTGGGAGCACCGTCGCCTCAGAGGGCACCGCTGTCCCTCACGATCTCGGCATAGATGCGGGACGCTATCACGACCTGGTCGATCTCGATGTACTCGTCAACCACATGCGCCTGCGCGTCGGAGCCTGGGCCGAACACCGTGCACGGCACGCCCGCGGCCTTGAAGACGCCCGCATTGGTGGCCCACGGCGCGTGCCAGAACTCGGACGCGCCCCGTTCTCCCCGGCACGCGTCGGCCACGATGCGCACGATGGCGCTCTCCCGGTCCTCGGCATACGGTGGAAAGGCCTGCGTGGGCACCAGTTCGGCGTGAAACCCGGCGTCCCCCTCCCGGAGCGGTGCGAGCGCCCGTTCCAGTTCGGCGGCGGCGGCATCCGCCGACTCGCCGGGAAGCAAGCGCCGGTCAATTTCCGCCTCGCACCGGTCCGGCACCACATTCACCTGGGTCCCACCACGCACCGTGCCCACCGAGAGCGTCGGGGAACCCAGATCGGGATGGCGGCGGGCCGCAAGCGCGGGCCCAACGACTTCCTCAAGACGGGCAATCGCGCGCGCCATGGTCACGATTGCGTTCCGCCCGCGCTCCGGCATCGAGGAGTGCGCGGCCAACCCCCTCGTCGTGAGCCGCCAGCGCGCGGCACCCTTGTGCGCCAGGAGGACCCGTAATTGCGTGGGCTCCCCCACCACCGCGGCCGTCGGACGGAACCCATCCGCCATCAGCGCCCGGGCGCCGCCCGCACCCG
>JAHFSL010000399.1 GCA_023265785.1 Candidatus Coatesiibacteriota bacterium
GCAGCCGGATCGCGCACAAAAGACACCGGCTCCGCGGCATGGATCCGGGCGAGCAGGCCGGAATCCTCGGGACCAACGGGACGCAGGCTGAATGCGGCTCCACCACCGTCCGGCCTGATGCCATGGTTGCGCATGATGAATGATCGCTCCGTCCCACACCCCACCGCCCCCACGCGGGTGTACAGGCTCCGCCCGCCGGAAATATAGAGCCCGTCCACCCCGGTTCGCTTGAGGTCGTGCCAGAGCCCTGCAAGAAGTCTTCCGCCCAGCCCCTGGCCGCGCCAGTCGGGATGCGTGCAGACATTGCCGAATCCGCCCCATTCGATCTGGGCCCCTTCGACCAGGACCCGGGACCGGCGGGACGCGCAGTGGGCCACCACCTCTCCGCCCGCCACCGCTACCCGGCATTCCCTGAGGTTGTCGCGGGCGTAGTCGTAGGCGTAGTCGTCGCCCATGGAGGTTGCGGCATCCGGCCGGAACACGAGATCCAACAGCCGGACGGTTCCGGGGAGGTCGCGGGGCTCCATGACCCGGGTGGCGACCCGCGGCAGGGTCATACCTCCCGGTGCTCCCGATACGCCCCGAATTCGGCCAGGTCATCCTCGCCCAACCAGGCGGGAATCTCCCGGGGCGTCTCGCCCAGTTGCTTCATGGCCGTCACCCACAGCTTCGACCGGATGGATCGCTGGTGCACCAATTGGAACCGGGCGGACTCGAGAACCCGCAGGGCATCCGCCGGGCGGCCCCGGTCGAGCAGGAGCGCCGCCCGCCGCTCGGCCACGCCCTCGTCCTCCAGCCCCGCCACCGCATCCATCCATTTGCCCCGTTCCTCCTGCGTCTCCGGTCCCAGCGCCGCCAACGCCTGGTCCCGTTCCACGACCACTTGGGGGTGCAGGGCGATGATGTCCGATTCGATGGAACGGAAGGACGCCGCGGCCGCCACCGGGTCCTCCCGCCGCCGGTGCAACCGGCCGGCCAGCGCCCGGGCCCGGTCATCGCGCGAGGCAGTCAGCGCCTCCAGTGCCGGCTCGGTCTCCTCCCGGCCCGCCAGCCAACTGCCGAGGTGGAACAGCCACCGGTCCCGGGCCCGCCCTGCGGCTTTCCCAGCAGCCCAGCGCAGGGCCTCTCCCAGCCGCTCCATCCCCGAGGGCGCCCACCGGATATCTTCTGGCCCGGTCGGATCGGGCAAAGCGCTGGCGTTGTCAGCCTTCCAGGCCGTCGCCACGGCTTCCCAGATGCCGACCTCGTGCGGGCGGGCCCAATCAAAACGTGGCACCCGGTTCAGTGGTGGCAGGGCGGGCGCGGGAGGCGCCAGCGCCCGGATGTCCAGCGGCCGGTCGGTGGGCCACCAGGTCTCGACATGGGCGTGTCCGGCGCCGGGCAGGAGCCATTCCTTGACGGACTGGTCGGCCTGCGGTCCCGCCTGGATCTCGATGTATGAGGCACCCGTCAGTGACGCCTGCGCCGGCCAGACCTCGTGCGGGCCGAGCCCGTAGGTCCACAGCTTCATCCCCGGCACGGTGGCGACCTCCGCCGCGTGGTACAGCCCGCGGCCCAGGCTGGGGGTGAAGGCACCGAACGCCTGCGCGTCCGGCTTCTTCCAGAACCAGCCGGTCATGCGCGACACATCCTTCTGTCGCCGTGCCCCGTCGCGTTCCCAGTCAAGCTCCCGGGCCACCGACCGGTGTTCGAGCACCGGGCCGTTGGGATAATGGAACTCCGTGTCGGGCCGCCCCACGAGCGAGGCATTCGACCACGACATCCACGGGTGCGACTCGGTTCCCGGATTCTGAAAGAAGGGGCGCTCCGTGAGGAACGGCTCGCCGTCCCCCAGCGAGAACTCCACCGTCCAGTGCATCCCGAACTTGACCTCGCGTTCGCCGACATACACGAACGCCCGGCCACCTTCCTGCCGCAATTCCCACTTGACGGCCTCAATCTGAACAGGCGTGTGGGAGATGGGGAAACTCACCTCGATGCCGCCCGACGTGAAGGCCTGCCGCGGCAGGATGCGGATGGGCCGCACGACCGGTTCGGCATACAGGCATTCGCGCCCCGAGGGGCGATGGATCAAAGAAAAGACCCGGCCGCCCAAATCGGGGCAGATCTCGGCACGCACCAGTTCGTTTTCAATCACGAGCATCGTGACCCGCCGCACTTCCGGCCGCCGGGCCGTCTCGACCATGGTGGGATACGGGTAACAGCCGTCGGGATCCTGCGCGGGCGGTATGGGCCCCGCGGGCACCGTGGGGAACCAGAGCAGAAACGCCTCACGCTCGCGGACTTCCACCATGTCGGTGCGATTATACGGTGCGGGGCGTGTACAATCCGCGGATGCACCACTCCGGCCGCCACACGCATCCGTGCCGCCTGTAACCGTCGCGCTCATCGGCGCGGGTCACCGGGGCATCGGCTACGCCTCCTACGCACTCAAGCACCCCGACCGCATGAAGATCACGGCCGTGGCCGACCCCAACCCGCTTCGGCGGGACGAAGTGGCCCGCGCCCATGCCATCCCGCCTGAACATCGATTCCCGTCACACCGTGAGTTCCTGGCCGGTCCCCGGGTGGCCGAGGCGGTCATCAACGGCACGATGGACCGGGACCACTTTGCCACGGCGCTCCCCCTCCTTGAGGCGGGGTACCACATGCTACTCGAGAAACCGATTGCCCCGGGCGAAGCGGAAGTCCGCCGGCTCATCGCGGCCGCCCGGCAGGGGAATCTCACCGTCATGATCTGCCACGTCCTCCGCTACGCCCCTTTTTACGCCCGGATCAAGGCCATGCTGGCGGAAGGCGCGATCGGCGAGCTCGTGTCGATGCGAACCTCGGAGCAGGTGAGTTACCACCACATGGCTGTCGGCTATATCCGGGGCAAGTGGAACCGGCTGGACCGGTCCACGCCCATGCTCCTCGCCAAGTGCTGTCACGACCTGGACATCATCGCGTGGCTGATGTCCGGTGTGCCGCCCGTGCGGGTCGCCAGTTTCGGCGGATTGAAGCAGTTTCGGCCCGAACACGCCCCGCCGGGTTCGGCACTACGGTGCCTCGACGGGTGCACGATCGAGGCCGCCTGCCCCTACTCCGCCCGCGCCAACTATGTCGCCTCGAAGTGGTGGGAGTTCTACGCCTGGGAGGACGCCCCCTCGCTGGGCGCCGATGATGAAGCCGCCCGGCTCGGACATCTGAAGAAGGACAGCCCGATGGGCCGGTGCGTCTGGCACTGCGACAACGATGTCGTGGACCACCAGTCAGTCCTGGTGGAGTT
>JAHFSL010000050.1 GCA_023265785.1 Candidatus Coatesiibacteriota bacterium
GAGGGCCAGACGCCGATTGACATGGGCGAGACCTTCAACCACTGCAAGGTTTACAACAATATTTCCGTGTCCATGGGCCCGGGCACGCACGCGTTCAAGGTCTTCGGCTGGCCCAACGACGCCAACGGCGGCCAGGGCGGCTGGCCGGTGGATACCGAGGTCATGAACAACATCTTCGTGGCACTGGACGGCGCGACTGCGCTCTATGTGGACGACCACGGCACCGGCCAGGGGAACCGGTGGGATTTCAATCTGTACCACCAGCCGGGCGCGCCGCGGCCGCTGGTGCGCTGGGGCGGCCGGAGCAGTGGCCCCGGGTTCTGGACCGGTGACCGGAAGACCGGCACATTCCCTCCTGCGGTCTATGAAACCCTGGACGCCTTCCGGACCGCGACCGGGCAGGAAGCTCACGGTGTCGCGGCCGATCCCCTCCTCACCCGATCCGGTTCGGGGGAGGATGGCCGCCTGCCGTTGGCGTCCTACCGGGTGCAGGCCGGTTCGCCCGCCACGGGCGCGGGCCGTGGCCCCATGCTGGATGCGGCCTGGCTGGCGGCGCGCCGCCGGCACCTGACCGACACGGGGGCGGAGGCCTACGGGATTTCCATGGACCCCACTCCCGACACGGTGGACTACTGGGGCGATGCGTCCGGCCCCCGCCCGTCCATCGGGACGCAGGCATGACCGGCGCCGCCATCCGGATTGCCGCCTCCCCCAGCCCGTTCGGGCCGATCCTCGTCGCCGTGACCCGCCAGGGAATCCGGGCCATCCGGTTCGGCCGGGATCGCGCCGCACTGGCCCGCGAACTGGTCCGGCCTGCACGGGAGAGCGCGGTGGCGACTGCTGACCCCTTCAGCCGACGGCTGGCCCGGCGGGTGGCGGCGGCATTCCGTTTTCCGGCCCGCCGGTTTCCGCTCCCGCTCGACCCCCGCGGGACGGCCTTTCAGCACCGGGTGTGGACCGCCCTCCGGCGGATTCCTCCGGGGCGGACCATCACCTATGGAGAGGTCGCCCGTCGGATCGGGGCGCGCCGGTCCATCCGAGCCGTCGCCGGAGCCTGTGCCGCCAACGGCATTGCGGTGGCGATCCCCTGCCACCGCGTGGTCGCCGCCGACGGCTCCCCGGGCGGCTACCGCTGGGGTGTCGCCCGCAAGCGCGCCCTGCTCGACCGGGAGGCGCGGCGCTAGGGTTTCCTGCCGGGCCGAATAATCATGTACGCGTTGGTCAGGTCATACGGCAGGTAGCGCGCGGCCTGCTGCCGTTGTTCCCCTCCGTAACTCAACATGAGGGCCTTGCGCTCCCCCCCGTCAATCCAGTCCACGAAGAGTGCGCTGTGCTCGATGTCACCGTACGAGTGGTTGATGAAGTACAGCCAGTCGCCGGGGCGGATCAGCCCGGGCTTCACATACGGGCCAGCCTTCTTACCCTTGAATGCGGTCCAGCGTTTCTCGTCGGGGTACCCCGCCCGGGTGTAGACCTCGTTGATGTAGTCCCAGCAGGAGCCCGGCAGGATCAATCCATCCCGGATGGTCATTTCCCGCGCCTGAACCAGGACCCGCCGCCCTTCCGGGTCCGCCTTGTCCTCCGCCCGCGCCAGCATGGCGCGCTCGTCGGAATCCACCGCCACCGGATGCCGCTGTTGGTAGCCGTACTTCGCCCCGCGGACGGCATACGAATTCGCACAGCCGGCGAGCGCCGCCGCCGCCACCAGCCCCGCGGGGAGCCTAGCGATCCGGCCCGACATATCCCGTGGAAAGCGCGACATCGTCGTACCAAACCGTGTTCTCCCGGACGGCCTGGTGCACATACACGCCGAAGGAGACCCGCTTGAGCTTCACCTGCGCCGAGGTTCGCCACCGGATGCCGCCCTCGTGCAGGTACAGGTGTCCATCAATCCAGGCCGCCAATTCACCATCATTCCGGCCCGGCGTATTGGCCTTGATCATATGCTCAAGGCAGTACCAGCGATCGCGCACCAGACCTTGTCGCGCCTCCTGCGGAGGCGCGACGTTATTCCCCCACCAATGACCGTCGGGGTCACGCACCATGTCCATCCAGTAGACATACAGGAACATGTAGCCCGGTGGCGTCCAGCGTCCCCAGTCGCACCAGGGCTCGAAGGAAGCGTTGAACCAGTCGTCGCCCCGCGGCCGGTGGCCGGCGGTTCCCATGTCGTCCCAGTGGCCCGTTCCCGCCGTGGCCTCCAGCCACCCGCCCACATGGTTCAGATTACCCTGGTCGTAGTCGGCAGCGAACTTGAGGTACCGCCGGAAATACACCCGGTCGTACCCGGTCGGGCCAAACCAGGCGTTCGCCCCGCTCCCGGTGGACTTCCCCCCGGCCGCCCGGGAGACGCACCGGAGCGCCCCCGACCCGCGGCGCGCCCTGCCCGACGCCTGGTCGTAGGTCACCGTCCCGTCCTTCAGCGCATTGATCTCAAAGTACCGCGTGGCCGACTCCGCCGCCTCGAAATCATCCTGGAAGAAGACGGTTCCGGCCGCCTCCAGCCGGGCCAGCGCGACGGGGTCATTCCGGGTCGTGGCCGTCAGATCCACCGGTCCCACTGCCGCTGACGCTCCAGCCGCGAGAACCGCCAGACCGATCCCCGCGATCACGATGCGCATCCGGTACCAGTGTAGCCCCCCGCGCCTGCTACGATTGGCCCATCGCATGCCCTGGACCGCATCGCTCCTCCTTGCCGGCACGGTCGCCCTCGCCGCGCCACGGGCGGCTGACCGCCCTGCCCTCGTGACCGGGGCTCCGGTCGTGACCGCCAAGAAGGGGGTCGGACACTGGGGGGACGCCTTGCCGGCCGCCCCCGACCTCCTGGGCTCGTCCTGGTATTACAACTGGGGCCCGCAAGCGTCGCGCCGGGCGGGAAAGGTGAAGGCGGAATTCATTCCCATGATCTGGAGCGGCAAGGACGCGACCGCGGAAAACCTGGCTCGCCTCAAGGACTCCCATGCCTCCGCCCTTCTCGGATACAACGAACCGGACGGTGAGGGGCAGGCGAATATGTCCGTCGCCGAGGCCATCGCGCTGTGGCCATCTCTGGAAGCGACGGGCCTGCGGCTGGGCAGTCCGGGCACAACGACCGGCGCCGGGTGGCTCGATGAGTTCATGGCCTCCGCCACGGCGAAGCACCTCCGCGTGGATTTCCTCTGCCTGCACTGGTACGGCGACATTACGGCCCCCGATCCGGTGGGCCGGCTCAAGCACTACCTCGAAGGGTACTGGAGGAAGTACCACCTGCCCATCTGGTTGACCGAATACTCGGGCGCCAATTTCGACTATCACCGGCGCAAGGCCACGATCGAGGACAATGCGAAGTTCGCGGCGGAGTCCATCGCCATGATGGAGCGTCTGCCTTGCGTGGAACGGTATGCCTGGTTTGCCCCGCTCGTGTCCGCCGATGATGCGTTCTACCCCACGGTCGCGCTCTGCCACCCGGACGGCTCGTTGACGCCGGTCGGGGTGGCCTGGCGCGCGGCCCGCTGAATCCGCACCATGTCGTCCTCGCAACCGCCCTCGTCATCTCGGGGTGCGGGACGGTGACGCCGGCCCCCGCCGGGCGGCCCGCACCGGCTCATGGCATCTCGGCCTGGACCTATGGCTTCGACGACGCGCGGGTCCGGCAGATCCTCGACCACAACTTGACGGCCGCCCCGGCACGGCGGTTCCGCTACCTGTTTCCCTACGCGGGATCGGTGGAGCTAGGACGCGAGGGGCGGTTTACGACCTCCTGGAAGGCCGAGGTCGCCGCGCGCTATGCTGCCGCCCTCCCCCCGGACATCCTGCTTCTCCCCATCTTTGATGGGCGCCAGGACGAGAAGCAGTTCAACGGCTGGACCCCGGTCCAGTACGAGGCGCTGGCGCGTGATGTCGCCGCGAAGGTCCTCGCCGATCCCCACGCGGCAGGCATCCAGGTGGATATCGAGCCGTTCCACGACGACCACCTCCCGTTCTACGAGGCCCTCGGGGCCCTTCTCCGGGCGCAGGGCAGGCTCATGACCGGATTTATCGCGCCCACGCGGCCGGAGGCCACCCTGCGGCGCATGTACGCCGCCTGCGACATCGTCGTCCTCTCGGGCTACGACTTCGAACAGCCCAACCCCGCCGCGTATGGCGCCGCGCTGGCGCACGCCCTCGAACGGGCGCACCGGATCGCCGTGGAAACCGCCGGGCACACGCTGGTGGGCGTGCCCGCCGCCGGGTCCTGGGCCGAGCATGAGTACACCGGCATCGTGGAAGGCGGCACCTGCCGCCGACAGGAAACAGGATTCACCCAACCCGACTGGCTCCGCGCTGCGCTGGGCGCCGTGGCCCTGCGCGAGCAGGACGACGATTTCCTTGGTATGGCGCTCTGGGTCCTCTCGGGCCGCACGGAGGGAGCGCCGCGAGAATGCCGCCTCGGCGACCAGCCCGACTACATCGGCCCGGAGTGCTGGCGCCTCCTCCAAACGGCGGCTCCCTAGAAACCCACATCCTTCCCCTTGAGGGTGTGGAGGTAGGACCAGAGGGCCTTGAGATCGTGTTCCTTGATGAGTTTTCCGGTCCGCCGGATGGCGTCCCCCATCGGCGGGCGGATGGCGCTCCCCGAGGCATTGACACCCGTGCGGAAGGCTCGGATGAACTCGGCCTGCTTCCACCCCCCCGCGCCGTCCTGGGTCAGGTTGGCGGCGGGCGGCCAATCGGGCGGGCCGCTCGTCACCTTGCCGCCCCTGCCGTCCTCCCGGTGACAGCCGGCACAGTGGGACGTATAGAGATACCGGCCGTAGGCCACCGTCGGCCCCTCGGGAACCCGCGCGGTGAACGTCCGGACATGGTCCACGGTCTCGGCCGGGAAGACATCGCTCACCTGGCCCAGGGCCCAGAGCACCTTGATGATGCGGCCCACCCGCGTCACCCGGTTCGCCTTGTTGACCGGGGGCAGGTGCCGGAGGAACGCGACCATATCGGCGACATCCTGCAGGCAGAGAAACTGGAAATTGAGGGACGGCATGATGAGCAGGGGTCGGCCGGTCCGGTCCACCCCGTGATGGATGGTCGCGGCGATCTCCGCGTCCGTCCAATCCTTGAGCGCCGCCTGGGTGATGTTGGGCCCGTAAATGTGCCCCGGCACGAAGTCCTCGACCACGACACCGCCCGCCAGGTCGTCACCGTGGCACTCGGTGCAGGCCGCCGCCACCCGGACGAGATATTCACCATGCTTCGCGCTTGCCCGCACGTTTCCGAAGGCGATGGGCGGCACGGCGATGCGCGCATTCGCGTGCCGGGCCCACTTGACTGAAGCCACCACGTGCGCCCCGAGGACCAGCACCACCAACGCCCCCAACCCCCAACCGATCCACCGCAGAATGCGCATCATCCGGCGGCCAGCATAAACGGTGATCCGCAGGAGGTCAAGATTGTTCGGGTTCCCTGGACGCCGCCATGGCCGCCAGGGCCAGGACCGTGCGCCAGTTTCGCACCGTGCTCACGGTGGCCAGTGCCGCATCAAACCAGGCATTGGTGAGTTTCGATCGGGCGGTGCCGTTGGGCAGATGAAGGTAGATGTCGCGTCCGCGCACGGTAAAGGAGTCCCCGGGCGACCGCTTCGGGTCCAGCCTCTTGACCCGATCGGCGGCCGGCACCCCGGCCAGGAACGCGACATGAAGGGCCTCGGGCTGCACGCCTGGCTTGAGGAACGGATTGCGCTTCGTCACGGAGGCCAAATCAGCCGCGGTCCGCATCACCACCGGGACGGTCAACCCGACGCCGGTCCGGATTGCGCGGGCGATCGTGTCCGGGATGCGGCGTGCCACGGCCTCCGGCGCTTGGAAGACCACATTCCCGCTTTGGATGTGTGTCCGAACGGCGGTACACCCCGCCTTCTCGAACATGGCCGCAAGGGCCTTCATGGCCATGCGGTTCTTCCCACCCACATTGACTCCGCGCAGGAGCACGACATGGGCCGCCACGGCCGATACTGTAGCCTATCTGCATGCCCCGGCGTGCCATCAGAATCGTCCGGACGCCCCTCTTGCGCCTGCATGGACTGCGGGCCCGGTACCGCCGCGAGATGGATTGCCAGATCATCCGCGATGCCCACCACCGGCGCGGATTCACCACCCTGTTCCGGATCACGGTGGGGCGCCAGATCGCGGGATATGGGGCGGTGGGGATTGCCCGGCACAACCGGGGGGTCCTGCAGGAATTCTATCTGCTCCCCCGGTACCGGCCCCGGGCCCTGCATCTGTTTCCGCGATTGCTCTCCACGGCGGGAGCCCACCACATTTCCTGCCAGTCGAATGACGCCCTGCTGACACTCATGCTCTACGATTGCGCTCGCACCATCCGGGTCGAAAACCATCTCTTCGGGGATTCCGCCACCACCCGCCTGCGCGTTCCCGGGGCCCGCTTTCGCCCGGCCCGACCCACAGACGCCAAGAATATCTTTCCCCATCGGAGTGAACCCATCGGCCCGTGGGTGGTTGAATGGCGTGGGGCCATCGTCGCGACGGGGGGCATCCTTACGCACTACAATCCGCCCTATGGCGATCTCCACATGGAAGTCGCCCCGCGGTACCGACGGCGGGGATTCGGAAGTTACCTCGTCCAGGAGCTCAAGCGCACCGCGTATCGACGCCGGCTCATCCCTGCCGCGCGGTGCAACGCCGACAACCTGGCGTCCCGCCGGACGCTGGAGCGTGCCGGGTTCGCCGTGTGCGGCCGGATCCTGACCGGACGGGTGGCTACTTCGTCGCGTCGAACTGCTTGAGCCGCTTGCCCACCAGCGCCGTCCAAATTTCATAACCTTTTGGATTGAGATGCAGGCCGTCCTCCAGGTACAGATCGGGCCGGAGCTGGCCATCCCTGGCAAGGAGGGCGGTGCCCACTTCCAGATATTGGAGGCGCTTGCCTTGCTTGACGGCCGCGGCGATCAACCGGTTGGCCTCCCGCGCCTGGCCGACCAGGTGCCGGCGTGACGGACTCGGCTTGATGGAGAGGAAAAGGATGGTCGTTCGGGGCAGCCAACCATGAACGGTCCGGACAAAGTCCCCGAAGTCCGCCGCCACCCGGGCCGGTGTCTTCCCTGCCGCCAGGTCATTGTCGCCCGCATAGAGGATGACCAGCCGGGGTCGGAACGGATAGATGATCCGGCCGGCAACCCGGGTGGCATCGGCCAGTTCCGACCCGCCGAATCCCCGGTTCACATAGCCCTTGCCGGGGAAGGACGCGGCCAGGTCCCACATCTTGATGCTCGAACTGCCCACGAACATGACGCCCTTCAGCGGAGGCGGATTCGCGTGATCCGCCACCTCGAACTCCCGGATCTCCGCCTCCCAGGGGTCCACGGTAGTCATGGCCAGCGCCATCACGGGCAGGCCCACGGACAGGAGTAGAGTCGCGCCCCCGATCATGAGCATGGGGGCATCATAGCAACGCGCCCGGCTCCCCTATGATGGTTCCATGGTACCGACCCCCATGAGGAAGCCTCCCGGGTGGAGCTCTTCAGCGACGGTGTTGGTCATCGCCATCGCGCCTCTGATGTCGGACTGAATTGTTTGAGCTCAGGTATGTCAAGTGTATGTCAAGTTCCAAGTCCAGTGGATTCCGGGAGATGAAAGCCGTCACACAGCCCGGCGTTTGGCCGGACAAGGAGAATTGAACCAATGAGCAATCCGGTCATGCACTTCGTGATCAATGTCTACAAGGCCAAGAGCGCCCGCAAGTTCTACCAGCGCCTCTTCGGCTGGAAGATCGCCCCGGTGGACCCGAAGATGATGCACTACGCCGAGATCAAGCGCACCGGCAAGGGCGGCATCGCCGGCGGCATCGCGGGCACCAACAGCCGCGGTGTCACGATGTATGTCGGCGTCAAGAATATCGAGGCTGCGCTCAAGAAGGCCAGGAAGCTCGGCGGCAAGGTGACCCGTAAGGTCATGGACATCCCCGGTGATGGCCGCATCGGCTGGTTCCGCGATCCCGCCGGCAACGAAATCGGCCTCTGGTCGAAATAACCACCTCGCCGGGTCCGGAAGGCCGCGCGCCGACTCCGGTTAGCGCCTGAACGCCTTCCGGACTTCCGTGGCGTAGTGCGGGTCCGCGTACTCGACCTGCCAGACATAGACACCCGCCACCCCGGCTTTCCGGGCCATGTCCGTCATCCAGGCGAATTGGCGGGTGTCGGCCATCCAGACCTCGTGCCGCTTGCCGTCCCGGGTATAGGTGTAGCTCAACTCGCCCTCCGGTTCACGCCACACCGGGCGGCCACCGTACCGCGCCAGGATCTCATCCCAGCCGGGGATTCCGTCCTTCTTCTCGGTCATCCGGTCCAGGATGTCCTGCTGGGTGTGGTCGGTGACATTCCAGTCCCGGCCGTACCACGGCACGGCCGGGACGAACTTTTCCGCCGGAACTCTCGAGAGGGCAAAGGCCAGATCGGCCGCGAACCCCGCCCGGGACATGATCGGCCCGGGCTCGTCAAACGAGAGGTCGTAGCACATCATCCGGACCGTGTCGGCCAGGCGGCCGATCGCGGCATAGTCCATGAAAGACGCGGCTTCATCCTTCGCGTTGGTGACCTCCTGCAGGGTGACCGACAGCGTCCGGGGCACCTTCATGGCCCGGGCCGCCGCCGCCAGATCGGTGAGGAACCGGGTGAACGGCGCCCGGGCGGACCCGTCCAGTTCCTCGATGTCGGAATCCAGCCCATCGAATCCGTATCGCTCGCACATGGCCACCAGCTCCCGGATCGCGCGCGCACCCGCCGCCCCGCTGATCCCCACCGGAATATCCGGCTTGCCCCCGCCGAAAGTAAGGTAGGTCTTGATCCCATGCCCGTGCGCCCACCGGATGATGGCATCGCGATCCTTCGGCGCCATCCGATGCACGCTCCCGTCCTTCTTGATATGGGCCCAGGAGAACGAGACCGAGTCGTACAGCCCCGGGTTGTCCCGCAGGACCGACCACTCCGGATGCCACTCCGAGATCCAGATTCCGAACGACATGGGCCGTGCCGGCTTCCCCGGCGCGCACCCGGCGCCCAGGACCAATACCAGCACGATCGCCCATGTTCTCGTGACCTTTGAGCGAAGGGAGTCTTCGACGTGCATCGGCCCCGATTATACTGAATGTCATGAGCCGTCCCGGCACCGCGCGCCCCTCGAAGAATGTCGCGGCGTATATCGCCGCCGCGCCCAAGGCCATGCGGGGCACCCTGCGCGCCCTCCGGGCGATTATCAGGAACGCGGCTCCCCGCGCACTCGAGAAGATCAGCTACCGCATCCCCTACGACGGCTACAAAGGCCGACTGGTGTACTTCGGCTATGCCACGCAGCACATCGGGCTCTATGTGCCCTCCCCCGTCCTGGCCATGCACCGCAAGGAGCTGAAGGGGTATCACACGACCATGGCGACCCTGCGCCTACCCCTGGGCCGCAAAGTCCCCATCGCGCTCATTACGAAACTGGTCAAGGCCCGATTGGCCTTGAATGAAGCCGGCAAGGGCAAGCGGTAAGCCGGCAACGCCGGTCCTGGTGTTGACCTAACGAATGGCCTGGCGAATCAGCGCCGCAAACGCCCGGGCGTCAATCTCCCGGACCGAGTGCACCTTGATGTGGCGCACATACCGGCCCTCCCCGTGCAGGAGCTTCTTCGGGTCCTTGAGCCGGTAGCCACCGGTAAACCCGAACTGGACATAGTCCTTGGCCGTAAAGACATACGAGATCGGCATGGTGCCCTTGATCCAGAACCCGTTTCCCCACTTCACGCTCTCCTGGAGTCTTGGCGCCACCTTCTTCACGAGCCTTCGCAGGGCCCGGATGATGGATATTTGATGCCTGGGCTGATCCGCCTGGTACTTGTCGAACGACGGGTACGGCTTCATCATTTTTTTCATCGTGACACCATCTTACTCTTGCCATGGCGCAAGACCGGCGGCAACCCAGAAAGCGGGACGAGAAGGTCAACCGCTAGCCCCCAAGTCAGCTTGGCCGGACGAGTCCCCATCCGCCGGCAGGCGGCCAGGAGGGGGGCGGGGCCGTCGGAGTGGATGAGCATGAGCGCGGCGGTCCGCTCCCGCCAGGCCGGGGACATGCGGAAGTGCGGGTACGCGGCTCGGACATACACTGCATAACACGGAGCCACCCTCGCCGCTTCCCGCCAGAGGGGGAAAAACTCGTAGCGGGGATCCCCGGCCGCCGCGTTGCCAAAGTCGAAAAATCCCGTCACCCGCCACCTCCCCCTCCGCCGCTCC
>JAHFSL010000400.1:0-1064 GCA_023265785.1 Candidatus Coatesiibacteriota bacterium
CCGGCGGGGCGATCGGGATCCCGGGGCTCTATGTCACCGGTGACCCGGGGGGCGTGGACGCCAACGCGAAAGTCGGGAATCTCGGGATCCGGATCGGATTGGGCTGGGCCAAGAGCCACTCGTTCACCACCGGACAATGCCCCGTCATGCGGTACCACCGCAAGCTGATGCGGGCCATTCTGCACGACAAAATCCACATCGCGAAGGCGGTCAACGTTCAGTTGATCGGGTTGGATGACGCCCCCCGGGGATACGTGGATTTCGACAAGGGCGCCGCCAAGAAATTCGTGATTGACCCGCACAAGATGATCGCGAACTGACGGGGTGATACACATGGCAAAAATAGTGTGTGTCCTCTACGACGATCCGGTGGATGGGTATCCGAAGGCCTACGCGCGGGATGATGTGCCGCGGTTGGAGCGGTATCCGGGAGGGCAGACGCTGCCTTCCCCCGAGGCGGTCGATTTCAAGCCCGGTGCGCTGCTCGGCAGCGTGTCCGGGGAGCTGGGCCTGCGCAAGTTCCTGGAGGCGAAAGGGCACTCGCTGGTCGTCACCTCGGACAAGGACGGGGAGAACAGCCGGCTGGACCGGGAATTGCCCGACGCCGAAATTGTGATTTCCCAGCCGTTCTGGCCGGCGTACATGACCGCGGCCCGGATCGCGAAGGCCCCCAAGCTGAAACTGATCATCACCGCGGGAATCGGTTCTGATCACACCGACCTCAAGGCCGCGATGGAGCGGGGGGTGACGGTGGCGGAGGTGACGTACAGCAACAGCATCAGCGTCTCGGAACATGTGGTCATGATGATCCTGTCCCTGGTCCGGAACTACCTGCCGTCGCATGATTGGGTGCTCAAGAAAGGCTGGAATATCGCGGATTGCATCGCGCGTTCCTATGACCTGGAGGGGATGGTGGTCGGCACGGTGGCGGCGGGGCGCATTGGCACGGCGGTGCTGCGGCGGCTCAAGCCGTTCGACGTAAAGCTGCATTACACGGACCGGCACCGGTTGCCGGATGCCATCGAACAGGAATTGAACCTGACCTATCATCCGACGGCCCAGGA
>JAHFSL010000400.1:1074-3267 GCA_023265785.1 Candidatus Coatesiibacteriota bacterium
TGGTGCGGGTGTGCGACGTGGTGACCATAAACTGTCCGCTGCATCCGGAGACCGAACACCTGTTTGACGCCAAGCTGATCGCCACCATGAAGCGCGGTGCCTACCTGGTGAACACGGCGCGCGGAAAGATCTGTGACCGGGATGCCGTGGCGAAGGCCCTGGAGACGGGGCAGTTGGCCGGCTATGCGGGCGATGTGTGGTTCCCGCAACCGGCGCCGCAGGATCACCCATGGCGAACGATGCCGCACCATGGCATGACCCCGCATACCTCCGGGACAAGCCTGTCGGCGCAGGCCCGCTACGCCGCCGGGACCCGCGAGATCCTCGAGTGCTGGTTTGCCAGCCGTCCCATCCGGCCCGAATACCTGATTGTGGACAAGGGCAACCTGGCGGGGGCGGGGGCACACGCCTACAGCGCGGGGAATGCCACCGGCGGCTCCGACGAAGCGGCGAAGTTCAAGAAGGGTTGAACCGGCCATGAGCGCGCTCGACGACCACGTCCACGCCCCCGGCCGGGCCGACCTCGTCAAGCAGGTCCGTTCCCGGATCAAGGAACTGGACATCCGGTACATCTATTACCAGTTCATCTCGGTCACCGGCCGGATTGTTGGCAAGGGCGTGCCCGCCGATCACTGGGAAGCGGTGGCGGAAAAGGGGTTCCAGCTGGTGTACGGGGCGACGGCCAACCTGTTCATGGACCGCAACAAACGGTACATCGGGTACGGGCCGGAGGCCTCGGAGCTCGTCGGGATTCCCGACCCCGAAACGTTCGTCCAGTTGCCTTGGGAGAAGCAGGTCGCGCGGGTCTTTTGCACCTGCTTCCGCAATCGGGAGGAGCCGACTGATCCTGGCTGGTTCCTGACCTCCGATTGCCGCGGTAACCTGCGCCGGATCCATGCCCAATTCCAGAAGGACCACGGTGGGTTGCATCTGCGGCACGGCACGGAGCCCGAGATGATGTGGCTCAAGAAGGACGAGCAGGGCAAGCCCGCCGGGGGTGCCAGCAAGGCCTATTGCTATCACATTGACCAGTTCGAGGCCTTGCGGCCGGTGACGATGAAGGTGATCGAGTATGCCCGGGCGATGGGGCTGGACATGATCCAGGCCGACCACGAGGACGCGCCGGGCCAGATCGAGAACAACTTCATGTATGACGAGGCCCTTCGGACCTGCGACCGGCTCTCGACGTTCCGGCAAATCTGCGCGCAGGTCGGCCGGGAATTCAACCTCATCGCCTGCTTCATGTCCAAGCCGTTCATGGGCGTCTCGGCATCCGGCTGCCACCACAACCTCTCGCTCTGGAAGGGCGGCGAGGACGCCGTAAATCCGCTGGGCCATGCCTCGCTCCCGGGGCTGGAAGGTTCTTTTGTCCATCGCAAGGGCGGCGAGAACTGCTTCCTGCCGGGCCCCGGCGGGCCGAAGCCCGGGCCGATCGGGCTCATGGCGATCGGCGGGATCATCGAACACCTGCCCGCGTTGACGGCAATCGGCTGTTCCACC
This sequence comes from Candidatus Coatesiibacteriota bacterium, assembly GCA_023265785.1. Taxonomy (GTDB): domain Bacteria; phylum Oederibacteriota; class CAKKQC01; order CAKKQC01; family CAKKQC01; genus JAHFSL01. The sequence continues at coordinate 2,575 of JAHFSL010000400.1, forward strand.
GTGAACTCATACCGTCGGCTCTGGGACCAGGGGTTCTGGGCGCCCGTGTACGCGGACTGGGGGTACCAGAACCGGACTTGCGGCCTGCGCGTCTCCGCGCCGGGTCGGTTCGAGTACCGCGCGGTGGATTCCATGGTGAACCCGTACCTCATGGCCGGGGCGATCCTCAAGGCGTTCGATGACGGGATCAAGCGGAAACTCGACCCGGGCGAGCCCGAGTCGCGCAACATCTACGAGGCGATGAAGGCCGGCAAGCAGGTCACCAAGCTGCCGCTGTCGCTGGGCGACGCGCTGGACCGGCTGGACGGTGACGAGGTGATCAAGGCCGCGCTGCCCGATGAGATGTACCGGGTGTTCACCCACTACAAGCGGGATGAATGGGAACGGTTCATGGCCACGGTCACCGACTGGGACATGGACACCTACCTGGACTGCCTGCCGTAAGAGGCCGATCCGTGATGTTCGCCCGGCTGGCGGTCGTGGCGAGCCTGCTGGGAGCTGCGACCGCGGTTGCGGTGCCGGCGCCCGCGTACAAGGTCGTGAAGAAGCTCTCCCTTGACCTTCGTGACACGCCGCCGACGTTCGTGACGCTTTACGGACCCCAGGTGCTCGACGAGGGGCGGATGGTCCAACTCGGCCGATCCATCGAACACCCCAACGAGCTGGCCGTGCTCGACCTCCAGACCCTTGCGG
>JAHFSL010000401.1 GCA_023265785.1 Candidatus Coatesiibacteriota bacterium
CCCTCATCGCTTCCGCGGCCGGGGACCTTCCCGCAGACGCGGCAACCAGCGCCCTGCTGGCCGAGGCCAACGCGTGCCCGGTCCTGCGCAACGGCGTGGCGCTGGGCGTGGCCGAGGTCTCCCGGGGCCGGGCCTGCCGGTGTCCGCTGGGAGCGCCCGCGACCGGCGGCTACCGGTGCGAGCCCTTGCGGGCCGGCGAACGCACCGTGGGCATCGTGAATGTCCGGTTCGCCCCGGGCCGGCCCGCGACGGCGCCCGAGCTCAACCACCTTGCCTCGCTGGCCCGGGTGATGTCCCTCTCGCTGGGCAGTCTCTACGCGCTCCATGACGCGCGCAACGAGGCCATCACCGATCCCCTGACCGGCCTTCCCAACCGCCGGTTCCTCGACGGACACCTCGCCACGCTGATGAAGGGCAATCTCCGCGAGGGCCGCCCGCTGGCGCTCCTGATGCTCGATCTCGACCATTTCAAGCGGTTCAATGACGCCCACGGCCATCCGGCCGGTGACGCGCTCCTCAAGGCGGCGGCGGCCGTCTTCGCGGACTGCGTGCGCGAAGGCGACACGGTGGCCCGATACGGTGGCGAGGAGTTCACCGCCGTCCTGCCCGGGGCGGACCGCGCGGCCGCCCTCGACACGGCGGAGCGGATCCGCAACGGCGTCGCCGCCCTGCGGCTTGACACCCTGCCGGACCTCCCCCTCCCCGTCATCACGCTGTCCATCGGGCTCGCGCTGGCGCCCGCGGACGGCCGCAGTGCCACGGCACTGGTGGCCACGGCCGATCAGGCCCTCTACCGGGCCAAGGAAGGCGGGCGGAACCGGGTGGTGGTCGCGGGAGCCTGACCCGGCTAGTGGACCACGGCGGTCACGCGCCGCACCTCCACATCGTAAGGGTTCAGCCGCAGGGCAACCGCGGCGGCGTGCTTCGCCTCGTCGGATTTGCGGTCGTTCCAGGCCATGGCGGCCACCATGGCCCAGGCCCGGGGCGAGGGCCACAACGCCGCCCCCGCCTGCCCCCGCTCGTACGCCCGGGCATGGTCGCCCCGCGCCGAGGCGATGCCGGCCTCCAGGAGCCGCAGGGCGCCTGAATCCAGCCCCAGCCGACGGGCCCGGGCCGCCGCCTGCGCGGCGTCACCGATCTTGCCCTCGAGGAGATAGACCTCGGCCAGCTTGAACGGCGCCATGGCCAGCCCCGGCTCGGCGGCGGCCAGCGCCCGGCACGCCCCCTCGGCCTCCGGCCACCGACCCGCGGTGCGCGCCTCCTCGGCCACGGAGAGGGCGGGATCCTGGATGCCCGGGAAATCAAGGAAGGGTGCGGGCGGCCGGCGGGCGGCTTCCCCCTCGCCCCGCAGACGGTAGAGCCGCAGACTGCCGGCCTCCGCCACGGGTTCCGCATACCGGCGCCAGAACGCCCGCCAGCCGGCCCGTGCCGGAGGCTCCATGGTGAGGCAATGGCAACTGCGCTCGAACGCGATGGTCCGCGAGGTGTAGAGGACGTAGTCCAGGCCCAACTGGCGGAACCGGCGCCGCAGGGTGGCCGGAATGCGGCACCCCGCCGCCAGCCGATACGCGATCGGAGGATTGATCTGCTGGGTGTCGAAGACCGTCGCCCGGTCGTAGTAATGGCCGAGGATGTCCGAGAAAACCATGATGCGCGCGGCGGGCGGAAGCGCGCCATTCACCCGCTGGGCCATCATGTAGTACTCGAAATTCGGGAGCAGGGCGCGGTTGAGGTAGGTATGCCGGCCCTCGGCCCCCACCGCCACCCGCCACGGGACATACATGGTCGAGACATAGCCGGTCCAGGCCTGCACCTGGCAGGCGGTCACCGCCGCGATACCGGTGGCCACGGCCAGGGCCCCGACCGATCCCCGCGCCAACCGGACCGCCCCGAGCCCCGCCGGGAGCGCGAGCAGGGCCAGCCCGGGCAGGAGATACCGTGCATCCGCCCCCTTGAAGGCGATGTACTGGGCGCAGAAGGCGAGACCCGCCATCGCCAGTGCCTTGCCCGCGCCGGGCCGGCCGCCCGGGCCCCGCAAGAACGCCGCGGGCAGGAAACCGAACCAGAACGGGGTGAAGACCACCCCGAGCGCCGCCATCCGCAGGGACACATCGGCGGGGAACCTGAGCATCTCTCCCGCCAGGGCGAGAACACTCGTCGGCGCGGACCCCGGCACGATGGATGCCGCTTGCGCGGCACTGAAGTAGGGGTTCCACCCCGCGTCAGGAAACCGTCCGGCCAGCAGGGGAAACACCGGGTTCCCCGTCCACGCCCAGTCGCGGATCGGCCAGGGGCTGAACAGCGCGAGCGCGACGGCTCCCGGCAGGGCGATCTCGGCCAGGGCCCGCAGGCTCCACCCGCCCCGGGTGGCATCGCGGGCCCAGAGCACGGCGCACACGGTCATCGCCCACAGCCCGGTGTACTTGCACCCCAGCAGGGCACCGCAGAGGGCACCGGACACCAGCCGCCAGGCGGGCCCCCGCTCGAGGGCCGCGGCCACGGCGGCGAGGGCGAAGAACGCCGTTTCCAGGTCGTTGTAGGCCTGCGTCCCCAGGTTGGCCGCCGCCGGCTGGGCCACATAGAGCAGTCCCGCGATCCGCCCGGCCGCGGGATGTCCCAGCCGGTCGCCCATGCGCGCCAGAACCAGTGCGGTGAGCGCCAGAAAGCCCCAATTCACCAGCCGGGCCCCGCCGTCGCCGCCGAAGGCCGCCGCAACAATGAACCATTGCTCGGTCAGGAACGGGTAGAAACTTCCGAGGCAGTGCGGGAGGACATGCATCCGGTGCGCCGCCAGGTAGCGCGCCGGCACGTGGAGATGGTAGGTGAGCGCGTCCCAGCCCAGTTCCGGCGCCAGCGTGGCCAGGAGGTACAGGGCCAGTAGGAGCCCCGTCCCGGCCAGGGCCAGAGCCCCACCCGCCCCGCCCAGTCCCCCACCGGTCGTCCCGGATCTGGTCGTCGCCGGGAGCCGCCGCCATGCGCTGACGGCCGACCCGAGTCCCAACAGCACGAGGACTGGCCGGTACAACAGCCCCAGGGCTCCTGCCCCGCCGACGGTCAGTCCCAGGAGAGCCAGCCCCAGCGCAAATCCCCCGGTTCCCGCAAGCGGTCCCCGGATACGAGACCAGAATCTCGCAGTCCGGCCCCAACCCGCGGCGGCCCCGATCAACAGGAGGGCCGCCCCCACCGCTCGCCCGTGCCCGATCCAGGTCTCCCGCGCCCCCGACCAGTCGTACGGCCCCGCCATGGACGCGGTCAGGGCCTTCA
>JAHFSL010000051.1 GCA_023265785.1 Candidatus Coatesiibacteriota bacterium
CCCTTCCGCCACGACCTGCCCGCCGTGAATCCCCGGGCCGGGCCCCATCTCAATCAGGTGGTCGGCGGCCCGGATGGTGTCCTCGTCGTGCTCGACCACGATGACCGTATTCCCGATGTCCCGGAGGCGCTCCAGGGTGGCGATCATCTTGGCGTTGTCCTTGGGATGCAGGCCGATGCTGGGCTCGTCGAGGACGTACAGCATCCCCATCAGCCCGGAGCCGATCTGGCTGGAGAGCCGGATGCGCTGGCTCTCGCCCCCGGAGAGGGTGGCCGACCGCCGGTTGAGGTTGAGGTAGTCCAGCCCAATGCCCAGCAGGAGGTCCACCCGGCCCGCCATCTCGTGCAGGATCTGCCGGCCCGCTTCAGCGCCACGGCCCCTCGGCTCGACCTTCCGGAGGAAGGCGGCGAGCTCATCGAAGTTCAACTGCCCCACCTCGTGAATGCCCTTGCCGCCCACCTTCCAGGCCTGCCGGGTGGCGCGCAGGCGCTCGCCCCGGCAGTCCGGGCAGACATGCTCGACCATGACCTTGTCGAGCCATTCCTCCATGCCGGAATTCACCTCGCCGCGCTGGCGATACCGGCGGTAGTTCCGCTCGATGCGTTTGGCAATCCCGCTGAACCCGACCTGCTTGCCCTCCCACTCCGGCCGTTTCACCTTTGCGTCCGGCGGACTCGCCAGCGTCATCTGCTTCGGGTCGATCCCGTTCAGGATCGCGTCCCGGACCTTCACGGGCAGGTCCTTCCATGGCGTGTCCAGGGAGAACTTCAACATCCGGGCGAGGGAGAAGAGCTCCCGGCCGTTCCAGGTATCGGGGTTGTACCGGAACGCCTCGTGCACGAAGCATCCGTCCCGGATGCTCCGACCGGTGTCGGGCACAAGCAATTCCGGGTGGGTCAGCTTGTGGACGCCCAGGCCTCCACATGTTCTGCACGCGCTTTCGGGGTTGTTGAACATGAACCAGTCGGGCTGAATCCCCCCATAAACGAGGTGGTGGGTCGGGCTCACCAGCCCGGCGCGGAACCGGTCGGCCGCGGCCTTCGCGGGACCCTTCCCCACCTCGACCCGGACCAACCCGTCGCCAACCAGCAGGGCGGAAGCAATCGCGGCCTTGATCGCCTTCTCATGCGCCGCGCCGGATCGGACCCGGTCCACGACGGCGTCCATGGCGGTCACGGCCGTGTCATCCAACTCCAGGTCCTCGGCCAGGTCGAGCCGCTTGCCATCCACGATCAATGTCCGACAGCCCTTCTTGCGGACCTCCGTCAGCGCGACCCCCAGATCCTCGCCATAGATCTTCCAGACGGGCGCCCGCAGTTCCACCTCGGTGCCCTGCGGCAGGGCCTGGATGGCCTCCAGGATCTGGCCCGGGGTGCGCGCGGGCGCCGGCTCCCCCGAACGGGGACAGTGCGGCTGGCCGATGGTGGCGAAGAGCAGATTCAGGTAGCCGGCCAGGTCGGTCATGGTGCCCACGGTGGACCGGGGATTGCCGGCCACCGTCTTCTGTTCGATGGAGATGACCGGCGAGAGACCGTGGACAAAGTCCACATCGGGCTTGGCCACCTGCGTCACGAACCGCTTGGCATAGGAAGAGAGGGATTCCATGTACCGGCGCTGGCCCTCGGCGTAGATCGTATCGAAGGCCAGCGAGGATTTGCCGGACCCCGACAGCCCCGTCACGACAATCAGCCGGTCGCGCGGGATCTCCAGCGAGATGTTCTTGAGGTTGTGGACGCGGGCGCCCCGGACCGCGATCGTCGTCCGGGGCTTCATCCGGGAAGGTGGAAGAAGGCCAGTTCCTCGACCGAACCCGTGCTCTTCTTGGTCAGCCGGGCGGCGACGCCCGCCTTGCCCACCAGCCCGATATCCGCGAGGTACTCCGCCGCGGTCACCACGCCCTCCAGGTTGAACTGCTTTTCGAAAGCGTGCTCGATATCGGTCGCCGACCGCGCGTCCCCCGCCTCTTCCAGATAGTCCAACAACGGGCTGAACAGGTTCCGCGCCCGGTCCGCGAGATAGCGGTCCGCCGCATCCAGCGCCGCCTGCACCCCGGCCCGGGTCTTCTTCCCGTTCAGCAGGCCGGTGTAGATCGTGCCGAAGAACTTCGGGTTCAGGGCCATGGCCTGCTGGAGGACCTCCCGGCCCGCCAGGTGGTTGGCCGAGAGCACCTCGACCCGGGCCAGCGGGGTGGCGGCGTACAGGAGCCAGAGCGCCGCGTACTCAAGATCGCCGCGGGTCAGGAGCCACTTGTGCGCCTTGTACAACGATGGCAGGGCCCAGGTCGCCGCCGCGAACAGCTGGATCCGGGTATCCCGCCCGCCCAGGGTCCCGATGCCCCGGAAGACCTCGTCGATGGATGGGTCCCGCGAGAAGAGGATCTTCCCCTTGGCCAGGAAGGCGTGCATGAATGAGTTGCGCAGGCTCCCCTCAGCGACCTTCCGAAATTGGGCCCGGGGCATGAGCATGGTGTGGACATTGACCCCTTCGGCGAGAAGCGCCATGGACCCACCCGGCACCTTGCGGTCGTCCACGGTGACCAGCACGAGGTCCACATCCGACTTGGCCCACACGGTGTCGTGCGACAAACTGCCGCACAGGATGGCCGCCAGCACCGCACGATCCTTCCGGACCTGCTCCAGCAGGGCGGCCAGCGCCCCGTCAAATATCGCCGGCGATGGATTCTTCAGTACGCGGTGTCGTTCCAGCGGATCTCGTTCTGGAAGTCGCGCAGGCGGGTGTGCGCATCAATCAACAGGCACTCGATGCCCGCCATCCCCGCGAAGTCCTCGAGCGACTGGGCCGTGAGCGACCGGCTGAACCCGCTGTGGTGCGCGCCGCCCGCCTGGATCCAGGCCGCGGTGCCCACCGTAAAATCCGGCCTCGGCACCCAGACGGCGCGGGCCACGGGGAGTTTGGGCAGGGGGGCCGACGGACCAACCACATCCAGTTCGTTGACCACCATCCGGAACCGGTTGCCCAGGTCCACGACCGTGGCATTGATCGCCGGGCCCTGCGCCACATCGAACACCAGTCGGGGCGGGTCGGCGCGGCCGCCGATGCCCAACGGATGCACCTCCAGCCCCGGGGTCTCCGCCGCGATGGAGGGACAGATTTCGAGCATGTGGGCCCCGAGCACCTTGGGCGACCCCGCGACGAGGTCGTAGGTGTAATCCTCCATGAAGGAGGTCCCGCCGGCCAGTCCGCGGTCCATCACCTTCATGGCCCGCAGGAGGGCACAGGTCTTCCAGTCCCCCTCGGCGCCGAACCCGTACCCGTCAGCCATGAGCCGCTGGGCGGCCAACCCCGGCAGTTGCAGGAGCCCATGCAGGTCCTCAAAGGTGGTCGTGAAACCCTTGAAGCCCCCGGTCTTGAGGAAGGACCGGATGCCCAGCTCGATGCGGGCGGCGTCACGCAGGGAGAATCGCTTGGGCCCACCCTTGCGCATGGCCTTGACGACCGTGTACGTGGCATCGTACTCCGCGCACAGCCGGTTCACGGCGGCCTCGGAGGCGGCCCGCACATGCGCGACGAGATCGCCCACGCCGAACCCGTTGACGGCATACCCGAAGGTTTTCTGGGCCTCCACCTTGTCGCCCTCGGTGACCGCCACCTCGCGCATGTTGTCGCCGAACCGGGCGATGCGCGCCCCCTGGGCGTCATGCCACGCCGCGGCGGCGCGAGCCCAGACGCCCAGCCGGGCCTGCACGGCGTCGTCGCTCCAGTGGCCCACGGCCACGGGACGGTTGAGGCGCATCCGGGAGCCGATGAACCCGAACTCGCGGTCCCCGTGCGCGGATTGGTTGAGGTTCATGAAATCCATGTCGATCGTGGCCCAGGGCAGGTCGCGGCCGAACTGCGTGTGCAGGTGGATCCAGGGCCGCTGGAGCGTCTTCAACCCGGCGATCCACATCTTGGCCGGGGAAAAGGTGTGCATCCACATGATCAAGCCAGCGCAGTGCGGGGCGTTGTTCGCCGCGCGGCAGACCGCCGTGACCTCGTCCGGGCGGGTCACGACCGGCTTGAACACGACGCGCATGGGCAGATGCCCGGAGGCATCCAGGGCCGCGGCCACCACCTTCGAGTGTTCGGCCACCTTCTTGAGCGCCACGGGGCCGTACAGGTGCTGACTGCCGGTCACGAACCACAATTCCAGGGTCGGCATGGGCTTCATGGCGGGGACCTCCTCGGGTCGGATGGATGAGGCGTGTCCGCCGGCGTCCGATCCCAAGGGCTCGGCGCTGGCGACCAGCATCCTTTTACCACGCCGGGTGCAGGGCGGGCCAGTATGATGGGCAGGTGCCGCGCATGGTGATCCGCCCGTTCCGGAAGGGCGATGGTCCGCTCTTCATCGCGCTGGTGCGGGCCCTGGCCCGCTACGAGAAGCTCACCCCTCCCGGGGCCGGTGCGGCGAAACGGCTGGTGCACGACGAGGGACGGCGACACCACACCCTCATGGCGTTCGTGGATGGGTCACCCGTCGGCTATGCGATCTGGTTCCCAACCTATAGCAGTTTCCTGGCCCGGCCCACCCTGTACCTGGAGGACCTCTTCATCCTGCCCTGCGCCCGGGGACGGGGGGTCGGGCGGGCGCTTTTCCGGGTCCTCCGGCGGGAGGCCCGCCGGCTCGGTGCGGGGCGGATGGAATGGATCGTCCTGGACTGGAACACCCCGGCCCACCGGTTCTACCGCCGGCTCGGCCTGCGCCCCCTCAAGGGCTGGGTCCCCTACCGCCTCACCCTGCCGCGCTGACGGTCAGGAAGCGGCCGCCAGGCCAAGCAGGACCCGGGCGGCGTAAGCGTTACAGCCATACCAGTCGCCCTCCTGCGAGAAGGGCTCCCCGCTCCGTGCATCTCGCCCCCAGGTGGACAGCCGGCCGTCGGGCCCCTGCGCTCGCACGATGGCGTTGGCGGCCCGGCAGGCCTTGATGGCATAGGCTGAATCCCCGGTGGCCTCATGCAGGGCCCGGAGCCCCTCAATCCAGTGGGCCGTGTGGACCTCCATCGGATACGCGCAGATGAATTGCTCGATGACACCCGGCGGGTGGATGGCCGTCCGCTCCAGTCCCGGGACGGCGCCGAACACCACGAACTGGTCCTCGACCCAGCGGTTGAGCCTGACGGCCGCCTCCAGGGCGCCCGGAACCGGGCGGCCCGGGCCTGCCAGCCACGCCACGGCATCCAGCGCATCCCAGTTCTCAAGGTTGGCAAATGGCGCCGCGGGCGCGACATCCTCGTACATCCCCTGCCAGCGGTGGGTCGTGCACGGCTGTTCCAGGGTCCAGCGGACGGCGCGGTCCACCGTGTCCCGATATGCGGGTGTCCCCGTCATGCCCATCAGCCGGACAAAAAACGGCACCGTGGAAATGCCCGCGGAGGTGTACTCGTCCACCACGGCCCCCGTCCGCGCGTCAATGCGGTACGGCCAGGAGCCGTCGGGGCGCTGGAGCCGGGCCAGCGTCGCGGCGATGTGGGCGGCGTACTCGTCCAGCCGGGCGTCCGGCTTCCACGCCGCCAGCTCCAGGATGGCCTCGCCCATCCGCGCCGCCCGGAACAGGCTGATCGCCCCGCCTTCCGCCCAGTCCCGTCGCACACCGGCCGCCTGACGGGTGGAGACCGGCATGCGGGGCGCCACGCCGCCCGCCGGGGTGCGCTCGACGAGGATCGCCGCGGCCAGGGTTTCCAGGGCCCCTTCAATCTCCACGCGCCAGCCATCGCATCCTGGGTCCTGAAGCGCCGCAAGGAAGAGCGACGAGAAGCTCGGATAGTGAAGGGCGGGATAGGCCAGCTCCTGCTCACCCGCACTGCCCCCGTGCCAGGAATGAGTGAGGTACCGTGGCCACCCCGTGCCGTCGGCGCGCGGCTGGTCGAGCAGGAACCGGATTGTCCTCCGGGCGGCGCCGGCCAGGTCCAGCGCGGGCTCCTCCCGGCCGTCAAAATCAGGGACCCGCCAGAACCGGCGCTCACCGGTCCAGCCCACCGGCCGCCCCGCCCCGTCGCGCGCCACCGCCCACCAGTCCACCGGGCCGACGGGGACGCGGTCCCACACCGGCGTGAAGGTCGCCGTCGGCGCGTCCGCCGTTTCCCGCCCGGTGACGGCGTCACCGGCGCGCCACCCGATCTCGTACTGCACCGCGCCCTGAGCCCCGTCCCACGCCAGGAGCGGGGGGTCAATGTATCGCGTGGCCGCCCGATTCCATCCCGCCGGGGCAAGGCGGGGCAGGCCGGCCGGAAGGTCCGGCGGGCCCCCCCGGCTCATACGGTCTGGGGAACCGCCTGCGCCTGGCCGCGCAGGCGCGCCGAGACGACCTTGGAGACCCCATCCTCCTCCATCGTGATGCCGTAGAGGGAGTCGGTCAGTTCCATCGAATGCTTGTTGTGCGTAATCAGGATGAATTGCGTCTGGTCGTTGAACTCCTTCAGGATCTTCATGAACCGGTCCGTATTGGCATCGTCCAGCGGCGCATCCAGCTCATCCAGGAAGCAGAATGGCGACGGCTTGGTGCGGTAGAGGGCGAAGAGGAGCGCCGTGGACGTGAGCGCCCGCTCGCCGCCCGACAGCAGGGCAATGGACTGGGTGCGCTTGCCCGGGGGCTTGGCCTCGATCTCCACACCCCGTTCACCCTCCTCGTTTTCCACCAGCCGCAGGTCGGCTTCACCCCCGCCGAAGAGCCGGCGGAACATCTCGTGGAAGTGCGCCTTGATCGTTTCGAAGGTCTCCTCGAACCGGTGCTGGGCGGTCCTGTCGAGCCGGTAGATGGCGCGCTGGAGCGACTCCCGGGACTTGCGCAGGTCCTCCACCTGTTTCTGGTACTCGGCGTGGCGCTCGCCGACGTCCTTGAATTCCTCGAGGGCGAGCAGGTTGACCGCCTCGCCCAATTCCGCCAGCCGGGCCTCCAGCTTGCCCAGCTGGGCGAGCTCCTCGTCGGAGAGCGGCTGGGCGGCCAGGCTGTCGGCCTGCTCCGCCCGGTCGGCGAACTCCGCCGTGAAGTCGTGCTTGGCCAGCTCGAATTTCGTCCGCGCCTCGTTCAGCCGGGCCTCGGCCGCCAGGACCTCCTCCTGCCGCGTCTCGGCCGTGCGCCGCACGGACTCCAGCTCGTCCTCGAGCGCGGTAAAGCGCAGGCGCTGGGCATGCAACTCGTCCTGCCGGGCGTAGAACCGGCCCGTGAGGTCGTCCTGCCGCTTCCGCTCGCTCTCCCGCTCGGCCTCCCGCTCCCGCAGTTCGGTTTCCAGCCGGGTCCGGTCGGCGGAGAGCGATTCCACCTCCGTGCGGAGCCGATCGGCCAGCGCCCCGGACTCCCCCGCCGTTTCCTCCAGCCGCTTGCGCTCGCCCTGGCGGCCCGAGAGCCGCTGTTCAATCCGGGCGTGCTCGATGCGCGCCGCGCTCTCAAACCGGCGCGCCTCCGCCAGGTCGGCCTCCAGTTCCACGATCCGGGCCTCGATGCCGCCGAGCTCCCGGACCGCGGCCGCCAGGAGCATGGCCAGTTCGGTGCCCGTGGCCTTGGCCGATGCCGGCATCCGCCCCGGCCACCAGATCAGCCCGGGCGAGGAGAGGCGGATCCCCGTGAGCGTCGCAATGGCGGCCGTGCCGGCGACGGGGAGCCGTGCGTCCTCCATCACCGCCACGCCGCCCAGCAGGACGCGGGCCAGCGTGGCGTACCGGGGTGGACAGGTCACCAGCCCGTCGGCCCAGCCCGTCGCGCCCGCGGGCAGGTCACCGCGGGGCGGCTCCTCCCCCAGCGCCTCAAGGACGACGAGCGTGAGCGGTGCCTCGCGCTGTTCGCGCCAGGCGGACAGCAGGGCATGGGCCTGCTCCCAGGTCTCAACGACCGCGGCATCGGCGAACGGTCCCAGCGCCGCCAGCACCGCGGGCCGCCGGTCGGGCGCGCACTCGAACAGGCCGGAGAGTGGCCAGGCCAGCGAGGGCGCCCGTTCGCGGAACTCGGCCAGCGGTCCGTGCGCCGCATCCGTGGTGCCGGTTTCCCGGTCCTGGTGCAGGCGATCGGCCTGGGTCCCCAGGGCGTTGCGCCGCTCCGCCAGGTCCGCGCGCGCCTTGATCAGCGCCTCCTCCGCGACCCGGGCGTCCCGGTCGAACTCCTCGAGCTCCCGGCGGACCTGGGCCAGCCGCCCCTCGTCCACCTCGGCCTCCTCGCCCGCCTTGGCGGCACTCGCCGAGACCTTCTCACGATTGGCGAGCACCTCGGCCAGCCGGCCCTCCCGTTCCTTCTGCTGGACGTCCAGCGTATGAATACGCCCCCGCAGGTCCTCGAGTTGGGCCTGAAACGCGGCCGCCGCCTCGCGCAGGCCCGCCAGTTCGGACTCCATGGCGCGCAGGTCGCGTTCCGCGGCATCCTGCCGTTCGCGGTCCTCGCGCAGGGCACCCTGACGGACGAGGACCTCGGCGCGGGCCCCCTCCAGCCGCTCGTGCACCCCCGCGGAGGCCGCCTCCGCCGCCGCCAGCTCGGCCTGGCCCAGCGCCAGTTGGCCGGCGCGGGCGCGGGCGCGCAGGTCCAGGGCGCGCCGCTTCATGTCCTGGTACTGCTCGGCCGCGCGGGCCTGCCGCTCGAGGGAATCCAGCTGGCGCTTCAGCTCGTGCACGAGGTCGCCGACCCGGACGAGGTTGGACTGGGTGGCGGCCAATTTCCGCTCGGCCTCCTCCTTCTGCTGTTGGTACCGCATGATGCCCGCGGCCTCCTCAAACAGGGCCATCCGCTCGGAGGCGCGGGCCGTGAGAATGCCGTCAATCTTTCCCTGCTCCATGATCACGTAGGCACCCGTGGCCACGCCCGTGTCGAGGATGAGGTCGGTGATGTCCTTGAGGCGCACGGGCGACCGGTTGATGAGGTACTCGCTCTCCCCGGACCGGTACAGGCGCCGGGTCAGGCTGATCTCGGGCCCCTGGGTCCGGAGCGTTCCCGCCTCGTTGTCCAGGGTGAGGGTGATCTCCGCCATGCCCACGGGCTTCTCGCGGGTGCTTCCGTGGAAGATCAGCTCCTCCATCCGGGCGGCCCGCAACTGCCGGGCACTCTGCTCCCCGAGCACCCAGCGGACCGCGTCAATGATGTTGGACTTGCCGCACCCGTTGGGACCGATCACCGCGGTCATGCCGGGATCAAAGGTCAGCGCGGTGCGCCGGACGAAGGTCTTGAATCCGGACAGTTCCAGCCGCTTGATGAATAAACGCGATGGCACGCTTGCCAGTATATCCCGAAGGGGGGAACCGAGGTTCCCCCCTTCCGGCGGATCGCTTTGATTTACTTCTTCATCGGCAAGCGATCCTGCTCCCCCCTCCTAGGCGGTGATCAGTTCAGCCCCGTCCACGCCGATGACGTTTCCGGTCATCCAGTAGGTATTGTCCTGCGCCAGGGCGACGATCACGGCCCCGATGTCCTCGGGCGTCGTCAGCCGGCCGGCGGGATTGCGCTTTTTGGCGTTGTCCGCCATCTGCGCGGCCTCCGGGATCTTGCGCAGGGCGGCCGTGTCCGTCACGCCGGCCCGGATCGCATTGGCCGTCACGCCCCGGGGGGCCAATTCGACCGCCAACTGGCGCAGGTGCGCCTCCAGTGACACCTTCGCGGCGGAGACCGCTCCGTAGGTTTGCCACTGTTTGACGTCCCCCTCGGACGTCATCCCGTACAGTCGACTGCCCTTCCCGATCAGCCCGGCGCGCTCCAGGTCCTGGACCCAGTAGACCAGGCTGTGGGCCATGACGTCCAGGGTCATGTCCATGTTGTCCTTGCTGATGGCGTCCTCGGGTTTGGCGGCGATGTAGGGTTTGAGGGTCCCGAAGGCCAGCGAGTGCAGGAGCACCTTGACCGGGGCCCCACCCGTCATCCCCTTGAGGAAGCCGACCGCCTCGGCGCGGGCCTCCGGGGAGGCCGCGTTGGCGTTGTAGTACTTCACCGTCACGCCCGTGCCCTCCAGGTCCTTGATGAGGGCCTCGATCGCCGGCATGGCCGCCCGGCGGTCGAAGTGCACCCCGCAGATGTGCATGCCTTCCCTGGCCAGCGCCCGGGCCACGCCCGCGCCCATGCCCGACGAGGCGCCCAGGATCAGCGCCCACTTGCCCTTCAGGGTGTTTTCCATCTAGATCAGCCGCTCCTTGCGCTTGGCGAACGGCCAGAACCAGGGACGCTTCGGCTCCTCCAACGGGGCGGCCTCGGGCTGGGAATTCGACCCCGCCTGGTACCCGAACCGC
>JAHFSL010000402.1 GCA_023265785.1 Candidatus Coatesiibacteriota bacterium
AAAAGGACCGCTCATGCGAACCAGCACCGCCGTGGGATACCCGATTCCCAGGGATGTGTCCCCCGAGGCCACCGCGGTGTCTCCCATGTTGGTCATGGTGAGGGCAACCGTAATCCACTGGCCCGCGCAGCCGCTGGCCGGAGTCAGGGAGAGCGTGGAGACCAGCGCCGCAGGCGTCAATACCGTGGCGCCGGCGGATGCGCCGACCAGCACCGCCTGTGAGGTCAGGCTGTCGATTCCGGTGACGGTTGCGGCAAATTGCATCGCGCCCGCCCCGGATGAACTCCAACTCCATGTGAATGTCACCGAGCCACCCGGCGGCAGGGCCAGGGGCCCCGCGGGCACGGGTCCGCCAAGCAGGGTTGCCAGGGTGCCGCCCAACGACATTCCCGATATCGCGCTGACCCCGGTTACGGTGGAGGAGCCGCCGTTCGTTACGGTCAGGCGGACCTCAAGCGATTGCCCGACGGCAAGAGCCTGGGGCACACACACCAGCGAGGCCCGAATTGCGCTGACGTCAAGCCCCCGGGATGAACCGTTGCTCGCGAGCGGGAGCCCCAGTTCGCTATCCGTCCCTGTTGCCGTCCCCGTCATGTCGAGATGTCCAAGGGCGGAAACGGTGAACGTCCAGGAAAAAGTCGTCGCCCCAAGACCCGCGAGGCTCAAGGGACCTTGCGGCACGGGCCCCGTGACCGGCAGGAGCAGGGGTGCCCCGTCATTGAGTTGAAGGGCGGGCAGAACGCCCATGGCGGCGACCGTACCGGTATTGGTGACCGTCAGCCGCACGGTCAGCACCTGGCCGGGCACCGGAGCTGCCGGAAGGACTGACAACGCGGCCGAAAGAGATGCCGGGCGGTGCGCAATCAACGCCACCGTTCCGACCGCCCGTGTGGCATCGCCCGTGGAACCGTCCGTCCCTGTGGCCGAGGCCGTGACGACCAACGGCCCCGTCCCGCTGACACTGAACGTCCAGGTGAAGGATTGCGCGGCACCCGGGCCCAGGGCGACGGGCCCAGCGGGAACGGGCCCGCTGACCGGGCTGGCTACCGATCCACCGGTGGTCGTCCCCGCGAGCGCCACGACGCCGGTGATGGTGCCCGTTCCGGTATTCGTCGCCGTCAGGACAATCGTGAACAACTGCCCAACCCAGACAGTCCCCGAGGAGCCGGACAACGAGCCCAGCAGTCCCGGCCGGTTCACCCGGCGAATCCGGTGGTTGTTCTGGTCGGCGACCAGCAGGCGGCAGGAGGCGTCCAGGGCCACACCGGATGGGTAATTCAACTGGGCCGCAGGCGCCAGTTGGTCGTCTCCGTTGTACCCGGCCACGCCGGTCCCGGCAAGCGTCGTCATCAAGCCCGATGCTGCCTCCACATATCGAATCCGCTGATCCGTCGGATCGGCAATGAAAAGATTCCCGGCACCGTCCACCGCCACGGTCACCACGGACGTCAGGTTCGCCGCGGTGGCCGCGAGGCCATCTCCGTTGAACCCCGCCGCCCCGGTCCCCGCAACCGTTGAAATCATTCCGGAACCTGCCGCGACCATCCGAATCCGCCGGTTGCCGGAGTCCGCGATGTACAGGTTGCCGACGATGTCCACGGCGACACCGTGTGGAATGGAAACCTGCGCGGCTGTCGCCGCGATGCCGTCACCGTTGTATCCCGCCGTCCCCGTCCCCGCCACCGTCGTGATCAGGCCCGTGGCGATATCGATTTTGCGCACGCGCGCATTGGACGCATCGGCGACATAGACGTTGCCGGCGGCGTCCGTCGCCACGCCATACGGGTAATTCAGCCCGGCAGACACGGCGGGGATCCCATCGCCGTTGTAACTGCCGCCCCCCAGGCCGGAAAATCCGGTGATGATCCCCGTGACGGCATCCACCCGCCGCAGGCGGCTGAACGACGTGTCCGCGATATACAGGTTCCCCTGAAGGTCCTCCGCGATTCCCTGTGGATAGGAGAGACCCGCGCCCGTGGCGGGCCCACCGTCCCCCCAGACGGCTCCAGTCCCCCCCGCCACGGTCCCGATGGTTCCGGATACGGCCAGCAGGCGCCTGATCCTGAGGTTCCAGGTGTCGGCGACCATGACGTTGCCGGAGGTATCAAGCGTGAGGGCATAGGGGGTATTGAGCCTGGCCGATGCTCCAGATCCGCCGTCGCCGCTGAAGCCCGCCGTTCCTGTCCCGGCAATGGTCTCGATGGCACCCCAGGGCCCGGGACAGGCCTGCGGCGCAACGACGCGAATACGGCGGTTAACCGTGACAAGCACAGGGGAACCGGTCCCCGCATCAATCCCTGAAACGGTCACGGTCAGATCAACCCACCCGATCCCGGAGGCGCTGTACGTCCACACAAACCTGGTCGCTGAACCGGGACCGAGGAATTGCGGAACGGCCGGAACCGGACCGGACACCGCCGTCATCAGCGCCCCCCCCGCATTGATCTGCAGGGCCCCCATCGCCCCGACCACTGCCACACCTCCGGAGCTGGTCACGGTCAGTCCGAGGTTCAGCCAGGTACCCGTCCAGGCCCCGAGGGGGATCGCCGCGGCGACAACCTGCAGCCGTGAGGCGGCAATGAGCACTCGCGCGCCCACCGTTCGGGTCCAGGTCGCAATCCCGGTCACACTGTCCGTGCCGAAGGCCGTCGCACTCAGGACAACGGTCCCGGCCCCGGAGATACTGAATGTCCAGACAAAGATCGTCGCCGAACCACCCGTGAGGGTGAGGGGTCCGGCGGGAACGGGCGGGCCCTCGGCAATGAAGATCGTGCCGCCCACGACAACCTGGATGGCCGGAGTCAGGCCGGTGACATCCACGCCTCCGGTATTGCTCACGGTGAGCGCCACAGCAACCCACTGGCCGACTGACAGCGGGGTCGCCGACCAAGACAGAGCGGACGCCAGAGAGACCGGAATGACCCGCCTGACGCGATTGTTTGATTCGTCTGCGATCCACATCCGGCAGGCGGGATCCACAAAAACATCGTTGGGATACGCGAGTTGGGCCGTGGTCGCGGGAATCCCGTCCCCGTTGTACCCATAGGCGCCGGTTCCGGCGACCGTTGAAATGATCCCCGTCACCGCATCCACCCGGCGTACCCTCCAATTCGAACTGTCCGCAAAATAGAGATTGCCTTGCGCATCCGTGCACAGACCGACCGGCCACTTCAGCGTGGCGGTGGTCGCCGGAATGCCATCGCCGTTAAAACCACTGACCCCGGTGCCGGCAACCGTGGTCATGATG
>JAHFSL010000403.1 GCA_023265785.1 Candidatus Coatesiibacteriota bacterium
CATGCCCGGCGGAAGGCGGGTACCAGCCCCGCGAGGGCCGCGATCGTCAGGGCGCTGATCCACAGGCCGAGCGCGAAGGTGAGTGGAACGTAGGTCAGGAACACCGTGGACCGGCCCGGGGGCACCGGGACGGCCAGGAAGATTCCCGCGGCCCGCGTGGTTGGGGTCCGGACGCCGTTGACCGCGGCGCGCCAGCCGGGATACGCGGGGATGGATGTCACCAACAGGGCGGGGGCCCGGGCCACGGTCGCCAGGACGGCGCTGTTCGCGGTCCGGACCACCCCCGTGCATCGGCCCTGCCGGGGCAGGTCGGGCAGGGCCTGCCAGCGGGTTCTCACCGTCCCGGGCGGCAGGAGCGCGGGCAGGCCGCGCGGGGCGGGCGCCTCGCGGAAGCCCCACCCCGGAGCGACCCGCCACCGGAGCGGCCAGCCGGCGGGGGCGTGGCGGTCGGGGCCGGCATACCAGCGGACCCCCGTGGCCCGCAGGGCAGGCTCGATCGTGTCAGGGCGGGACTCCCAGTCGGCCAGCAGGGCCAGCGTTCGGTCCGGGACGAGCGGTTCGTACCCGCCCAGGTTCGGAATGCCCCACCGTTGGGGAAGGTTCGGCGCCAGAAGGGCCAGCCGTGCCCGGTACCGGGTCTCCATGTCCACGCCGGAACGATCCGTGAAGACCGGCTCGATCCAGGTCGGTGAAAACAGCAGGCCGTCCCGGAGGGGCAGGCGGTCGAGGACCACCGGCGTGGCGAAGGCGGCGGCGGGCGCCCGCACTTCGTGAGCGCGCACCCCCACCAGCAGGTCGGAGGCGAGAATGGCGAGAAAGGCCGCGCGCCGCCACCGGCCCGCCGACGTCCGCCGGGCGAGCCACCAGCCGGCGATGACCGCCGTTGCCGTCACGCCCAGCCCGCCGGCCACCCGATCCAGCACGGCGGGGGGCGGAACGAAGGGGAGCCAGACGAACAGCACGGCCCGGCGGACGGCCGGGTACCAGGCCAGCACGGCGACTCCCCCGGCGACCACCGGGGCCCAGGCGCCCGGCCAGCGCCCGGGATGCGCCAGCCAGCGCGAGGCGCCCGCGCCGGCCAGCAGGGCCACGGCGGGCAGGGCCGCCAGGATGAAATGTCCGAGATACCGCAGGGCCTGGCCCGCACCAGTGGCGCGCATCACGCCGAGGACCGCCCACTCGTTGGCGGCCACGAGAATCGCGGCCGGCAGGGCGAGCGCGGCGAAGATCCGGACGGGACGCGGGGATCCCGTGGTACCCCGGGCCACAAGCAGGAGACCGAGTCCTCCCAGATACAGGCGCGGCATCAGCAGGCGCGAGGGTTCCAGCATGGTCCACTCGTCACCCCACCACCCGGCCGAGACCAGCGTGATGGTGTCGGACAGGTGCAGGAAACTTTCGTGCAGGGTGGACCACGGCACGCCGTGGTGCCGTCGGCCCGACAGCGCGATCAGTTCGGCGGAGGGAAGGAGCTGGAGGGCGGCGAGAAGGAGGCCGAGCGCCGCCGCGCCCATCGCGGCCGCGAGGGGCAGGGCCCGGCGGGCGGACCAGCGCAGGGCGACCCACCACGCGGCGGCGGCCAGCCCGGCCACGGCGGCCTGCCGGGGCTGGCCGGCCAGGAGCTGGAGGGCGGTTCCAATGGCGGCCAGGGCGACCCCGCCCGCGGCGCCGCGGGCCACGCGGGCCAGCCCGGTGAGCAGGATCGGCAGGAGGGCCAGCCCGGCCACAATGGGCGGCCACTCGCCCAGGGTTCGCAGGGGGCCGGCCAGCGCGAACACCGTGCCCGCCACGCCGGCCCCGAGCGGGTCCAGCCCGGCCTCGCGGGCCAGGCTCACCATGCCGGCGGCCGCCACGGGCAGGGCGGCCAGCCAGAACAGCCGGATCGCCCCGGGCCACGCCAGAAGCATGAACGGGAGCGAGAGGGGCGAGGCCGGGGAGACCTGCCAGGTGGCCAGCAGGGGGAGCCCCAGGTGGACGGACGGGTTCCACAGCGGGACCTCGCCCCCGGCCAGCGCGGTGCGGCAAGCGTCGTACTGCGGCCAGAAGTAGTACATCCGGTCCCGGAAAAATGGCACCCCACCCGTACCCTGGTCCAGCGCTGCCACCACGGCCAGCGCGACGGCGGCCCAGCCCCAACGGCCGGGGTCAGAGCGAACGGGTGCGGCTCGCACGGTTCACGGCCATCATTATGACCCACGGCCTGATGGACCGTGGACCCGGGGCTAGACGGCCAGCATCACCCGCAGGGCCAGCAGGGCGTAGAGGGCGGCGCCGAGGTCGTCGGCGACGATGCCCCAGCCCCCGGGCAGGCGCTCCAGGGCGCGCAGGGGCGGGGGCTTGGCGATATCGAAAGCGCGAAAGGCAAAAAATCCTGCGAACGGAAGCCACCACGGTCCGGCGGGCAGGCCCCCCATGACGAGGGCCATCCCGAGGACCTCATCAATGATGACGGCGGAGGGATCCCGCGCACCCAGCACCCGGGAGGCGATCCCCGCCGACCAGACGGCCAGGGCGGCCAGAACCACCAGCAGGGCCGCCCACACCGTCCACGGGGCGTGGCGCGCCGGGAGCAGGATGAGGAGGGCCAGGGCCGACCCGTAGGTCCCCGTGGGGCCGCGCAGGAATCCCACCCGGCCCAGGGTGGCGATGGCGACCGCCGCGGAGCGCCGGTGCGCCCGGCGGCCCCGGCCGGGGGACTGGGCGAACAGCGCGCGGTGCCGGTGGATGAAGACGACCCCGGACCAGACGGCCAGGGCGGTGGCGACGAAGAGCGCCACATCCGGGAACAGGTCCATCGCCCGCGCCAACCGGGGGCCCCACGGGCCGGCGTGGGCCAGGGCGCGGTCGAACGGCAGGCCCGTCTGGCGCTGGATGGTGTACTGCAGACAGAGGACCAGCAGGGTGCCGATGATCGCGACAATCTGGGAGGCCATCTTCTGCTTGCCCGCGGGCATCGCGGGCAGGGTGCGGCCCAGGGACTCGGCGAACATCCGGAAATAGGTCACGAGCAGTTCACGCGAGACGATGATGATCACCATCCAGACCGGAACGAGATTCTGCCACAGGAACATCAGGAGCGCGGAGAGGACCAGGACCTTGTCGGCCAGCGGGTCCATGAACTGGCCGAACGGGGTGGACAGCACGAACCGCCGGGCCAGCCACCCGTCGAACCAGTCGGTAATGGAGGCCAGACTGAACAGGACCAGGGCGACCCAGGAGCTCACCATGCCTTCCATGG
>JAHFSL010000404.1 GCA_023265785.1 Candidatus Coatesiibacteriota bacterium
GGCGTGGGCCTGGGCTGGGCACTCTGTGCAAAATACACGGCGGCGGCTCCGGGTATCGGCATTTTCGGGTGGCACCTTGTCAAATGCGGGCGACGGCCGGCCCGGGAGCTCGCCATGCTAGGGTGGATGGCGCTGGGGTGTGGACTCGCCGTCGCACCGTTCCTCGTGAACGGATGGCTGTTCACCCGTAATCCCGTCTACCCTCTCTATTTCGGCGGACTCCATTGGTCGGAAGAGAACACGCGTCTGCTCACGCTCTTCGGATGCGTGGGGTATGACTTCAGTCTGGGCGATCCGCCCTCCATCGCCCGGTCGGCGTTTCGGCTCATGACGGAGGAACAACCGCTCTTCCTGTTGTCCCTGCCCCTGATCGCCGTCATGCGCGGCCGCTGGCTGACGCCGTTCGTGGTCGCCTGGCTCGGCGCGCTGGCGGCATGGTCCGTCGGGGTGCCATGCCTTCGCCTCATGATGCCGATGTTCCCCGCCATGTCGCTCGTCGCGGCCGTGGCCATGGCACCTGCATGGACCTCGCCCGCGCCTCGTCGTCGGTTGACGCGAATGGCGACGGCCGCCATCCTGGCCCTCGGCCTGATCGAAACCATTGGCGCCACGGACTCCAATCACCGGGGCTTCAACGCGGCGATGGGCCTGGAGGCCTCAGAACACTATCTGGGCCGCATTCTCACCACCTACGACGAAGCGACGCGGGTGGTCAATCGTACGGTCCCCGTTCATGAACGACTCCTTGTGATCGGGGACGCGCGCGGCTACCGCTTCCGGCCGCTGGCGTACAACCGTGACATCGAGGACACTCCGGTCGTGCTGGACCTTGCGCGAGGCGCCCGGGATAGTCACGGCATCCGGGTCGCGTTCCGTCAGATGGGTGTGCGCTGGGTTCTCCTCAATTTTGTGACCTCGGAATACCTCTCCGCCTTCACGAATCAGGTCTTTCAGTGGCGTCCGCTGGAACTGCAACGGTCACGCGAGTTTTGGGCCCTCTGGACCTCAATCGTGTGGCACTCGCCGCGGGCTGACGGGAACAATGGCGGGTTCGTCCTCTATCGCATCGGAGCGCAACCAGGACCGGGGCAAGCGATCCTGCCCTACCTGCCCGGAGCGGAAGGGGTCGGGATTCGCGGGCCCGGCGAATCACCACAGGCCCATCTGGCACGATTGGCGATGGTCGACCGGATGGCTCCCGGGATCACCTTCCTGGACGCGCGCGCGGCCTCCAGCGCCTTGGCGGCGGGTCAACCCGGCGAGGCGCTTCGGCTCGCCAGCCGGGGCCTGCACAGTGGATATGTCGAATCCCACGTACTCCACGGGGAGCGCGGGCTCGCCCTCGGCCAGCTTCATCGGTGGCGCGAGGCCGCCCGTGCATTCGCCGCCGCGGAGGCGCTCCATCCGGAGGAGACCCGGTATCACGTGCTCCGGCTCAGCGCCGAACGGTACGCACGGGGCCCCTCGGACCGCTGATCCCGCCCATTCATCTCCCGCCGCCGCCCGCTCCGCTGGCATCACACCTGCAAACATCTGGAAGCCCTGACTTGGAAGAGGGCCATCGTGTGAGGATGGCACCCACCCAAACCCACGCTGATTCAGCTCAACAGCAGGTTGAGTGGAACCGCCCACAGCCGATCACCGATTTTTCCGCCGGTGGTCCCGTTGAAAGCCAGGATCGCGGCGCGGCAACGGGGCGTCTGCGCCAGAAAGGCCCGCAAACCGACCAGATCCCGTGCATGCCACCGGCCGGCCGCCTTCACCTCGATCGCCAGGATGTCCCGCCCGTCCTCGATGACGAAATCCACCTCATGGCGGCCTTGCACGCTCCAGAAGAGGAGTTCGGCCCGGGATCCCCAGGACGACGAAAGTATTTCAGCCAGATTTTGTGCGACATAGGTCTCCAGGATCGCTCCGCTCATCGGGTCATCGGGGAGCGTGCCGCGCCGGTCAAGCCCTGCAAGATGGCAGGCGAGACCCGAGTCGGTGAAATACAGCTTGGGAGCCTTGATCAGACGGCTCGCGCGGTTGGCCAGCGAAGGTCCGACCCGCCGGATGACGTACGAGGCTTCCATCAGGTGCAGGTAGCGCAAGGCGGTCATGACATTCAAGGCCGCATCGCGTGCCAATTCACTGGTACGCAGAAGCTGGCCGGTTCGCAATGAAGCCAACCTGAGCAACCGGCGGAACGGGATGAGATCCGGCAACCTCGCCAGATCACGCACATCCCGTTCGAGGTAGGACTGGACATAGCCGTCAAACCAGCCGGCGCGGTCCCGCACGACGCCGAGCCGGACCGCTGGAAATCCTCCGGCCAGGACATCTGCCCAGGGCACGGGGGATGCCTGAAGGTTCCCCGGCGCCTTCCCGGACTCGAACATTCGCTTGAGAAACGGGACGGCTTCCCCGTGTCCGGTCCATTCCCTCCGGGAGAGTGGGTGAAGCGTGAAGTACGCCGCGCGGCCGGCGAGGCTTTCCGCGACATCGCGGAGCAGGGCGAAGTTCGCCGAACCGGACAGGAGATATGCGCCGGGACGGCGGTTGCGGTCCACCTCCCGCTTGATGGCGATCAGCAGTTCGGGACAGCGCTGGACCTCGTCAATGGTCAGCGGCTCCGGACTCCGGACAAAGACTTCAGGATCAGCCCGGGCCCGCTCCAGCGCCCCCTGGTCGTCCAGGGAGATGTAATTCCGGAGCCGGAATGCCGGGTCCCGCTGAAGCAGGGTGCTCTTACCCGATTGCCGCAGTCCGGTCACAACGGCCACGGGCATATCGGCCAGGGCCCGGCGCAGGGGGGTTGCGAGGCGGCGGGGCCGGTAGGGTGTCATGGTTTAACACATGATAGCGTCTTTAAGACACCCCTTTCCACGGGCAACCTTCCCCCACGAAACCTTCGCCCAGAAGCATCCCGTGGCGTCAGCGTCGCCACTGCGTGGGCCATCGTGTGAGGATGGCACTCTGCCAGGGCCTTTCCGCAACCACCATGCCGTTCCACCAGTCCGTGACCGTCGTTCCGTCATGACTGGATGTTCTTGCTGGACCAGCGCTCGCCGCACTTCAACACCCGGGCGGGCTGGCCCAGCCGGGCGCATTCGGCGGTGAACTCGTCGGGCGGGGCGGTGTTGAATTCAAACATCTCGTAGTGCATCGGGATGGCCACACGTGCCTGGAGTTGTTGGCCCATCCAGGCCGCCTGCTGGCCGTTCCAGTTGCCGGCCACGCCGCGCTTGGGATCATC
>JAHFSL010000405.1 GCA_023265785.1 Candidatus Coatesiibacteriota bacterium
ACTGGAGGAGGAGCGCCGGCTCTTCTATGTCGGGCTCACCCGGGCCCGCGAATCGGTGGTCCTGCTCTCCGCACGGGGCCGACGCACCTACGACCGGTTCCAGTGGAGCCAGCCTTCCCGGTTTCTGGCCGAGATCCCCGCCGAGCACGTCTGGCCGGTCGCCGGCCCCGAATCCCTGCCCCTGTCCGCGCACGGCGCGCGCCCGACACCGCCCGTCATCCTCCCGCCGGATTCCGGCGGCGACTGGATCCGGGAACCGGTGGAGGAGGAGGGGCAGGAGCCCCTCGCCCCGGGCGAACTCGTTCGGCATCCCATCTTCGGTGCCGGCAAGGTCCTGGGAGTCAACGGCCGGGGCCGCACCGCCCAGATTACGGTCGCGTTCCCCCGGCAGGGCATCAAGAAACTCGAAGCGGGCCGGTCCCGCCTCGTCCGGGAGCGCGAGTATGCGTGACCGGAAGTTCCGCGTCCTGATCTGTGTGTGTTTCGGGCTGTCGGGAATGTGCGCGCTCATCTACCAGTTGGTCTGGACCCGGTGGCTCGGGCTGATCGTCGGCAACTTCGCCACCGCCACCGCCACGGTGATCACCGCGTTCATGGGCGGGCTGGCGCTGGGCAATTGGCGGCTGGCCCGGCTCGCGGCCGGCCGCACGCCGCGCGCCGCGCTCCGGTTGTACGCCGGACTGGAGGCCGGCCTGGCGGCGCTGGCGGCGCTCTCCCCCATCCTCTTCTCCTCATCGTTCCCCGCATCGGCGCTCCTGGCGGGGCTGACCGGTGGCTGGGGCGGCCGCGCCTTCGTGAGCCTGCTGGCCCTCCTGCCCCCCACCATCCTGATGGGTGGCACCCTGCCCGCGATGGTCCAGGCCCTGTCCGCCGCCGCCCCCCGAGCGCTGGGCCCACTCTACGCCCTCAACACGCTGGGCGGGGCGCTCGGCCCCCTCCTGGCCGCGTTCATCCTGATGCCCGTCCTCGGCCTCAAGGCCACGGTCTGGCTCGCCGCCCTCCTGAATGCGGCGGTCGCGCTGACCGCGTGGACGCTCGCCGGGAACCTTTCCGACGAGGCCGCCGAGCCCGCGGCGACACCCACCCCGGGCGCCCCACCGGCCCCCCGGGACGATGATGGTGCCGGCGCTTCCCTCTCCCCCGCGCTCGCGCTCTGGCTCGCCGGCGCCTCGGGGTTCCTCTCGCTGGGTTTCGAGATCGCGCTGACCCGCGAATTCGTCCTGACCATCACGGGCGGCTCGGTCTACGGGTTCGCGGTGATCCTGTCCTGCTACCTCCTCGGCCTGGCCCTGGGCGCCCTCCTCCTGCGCCGCCTCGCACCCGGCGGCGCGGCCGGGGCCCTGCGCGCCTTCGCCACCGCCCAGGCCATCGCCTGGGTCTTCGCCCTGACCACGCCGTTCTGGGACCAGGTCCCGATCCTGCTCGTGCGGCTGTGGTGGAACCCCCTGCCCTTCGGCCTGCTGATGGGGCTGGATTTCGCGGTTATCATGGCGCTCCTGCTCGTGGTCACGACCGCCTTCGGATTCGCCCTGCCCGCGCTCGCCGCGGCCCTGCCCGACCGGGGCAGTGCGGCCGTGGGCCGGCTGTTCGCCGCCAACACCCTGGGCGCCGTCCTGGGCGCGCCGCTCACCGGATTCGTCCTCCTGCGCTGGTTCGGCCTCGCGGACACCCTGCTGGCACTCGGGGTGCTTTCCGGTCTCGTGGCGATCGCCGCCTGGGTGGCCGCGCGCCGGCCAGGGAACGGGGCCCCGCAGGGGATCGTGGCCGCCCTGCCGGTCGTCGTCGCCGGCGCCGTGCTCCTGCGCACCTTCGACCTGGACCCCTGGCTGATCGTCGGCCTGCTCGGCCTCCTGCCCGGCGCCGCCATCGCCGTGGTGGCCCTGCGCGCCGGGACCGCCGAACGGGTGACCATCACCGCGCTGATCGCCGCGCCCGCCTGCCTCCTCCTCCCGCTCATCCTGCCCCGGCCCGACGTCTCCGTCATGAACGCCGGAATGTACAACCGGCCCAACGGCTTCCGCGCCGACGGCGAGGGGCGGGGCAACACGCCCATCGAGGCGGCCCACCGGCTGGGTAAGATCATTTACGAGAAGGACAGCGTGACGGCCCGCATCGCGGTCCGCGCGCTCTCGCCGCTGGAAATGTCCTTCATCGTGAACGGCAAGCCCGACGGCTCGACGAGCCTGGTGGACATGTACACCCAGATTTTCATGGCGCATTTGCCCGCGCTCATGAATCCCCGGCCGCGCCGCGTGCTGGTCATCGGTTGCGGCACCGGGACCACGACCGGGTGCCTCACCCTGCATCCGGAGGTGGAGGAGATCCACCTCGCCGAGATCGAGCCGGCCCAGATCGAGGTCGCGCGCATCTTCGGCCGGCACAACTACAACGGGGTGGACTCCCCCAAGGTCCACATCCACCTTGACGATGCGCGGCACTTCCTGCTGGCTGACCGGGGCGTCTATGACGTGATCGTCTCGGAACCATCCAACCTGTGGGTGAGCGGCATGGTCAACCTGTTCACCCGCGAATTCTACGAGAACGTGCGGCGGCACCTGGCGCCCGGTGGCGTCTTCTTCCAGTGGATCCACTACTACCGGATCTCCGACGCCGACACCCGGGGCATGATGAAGACCTTCACCACGGTCTTCCCGCAGACCACCTTCTGGGTCCACCAGTTCGGGGACGCCTTCCTGTTGGCCCGCGACCCCGATGTGAAGGTGGATGTGGACGCCTGGACCCGGCGGCTCGCGGCCACCGAGCTGGTCGAGGACCTGAAGCGCATCCAGATCACCCCCGCCGAGATCTTCGGGTTCTTCCTGTGGGGGCCGGAGGATGTGCGCCGCTACTGCGCCGCGGCCGACATCTGCACGGACGATCGCCCCTTCCTGGAATTCACGACCCCCCGGGTCCGGTACTCACCGGACGACGTCCAGGAGCTCCGGCGGCGGATGCAATTGTTTGGTCCGCTGGATCCCATGCCGCTGGCAAAGGAATCAGCGGCCCTGCGCCTCAAACTCGGCGACCAGTTCTTTTCCCGGCAGAGCCTCCTGCGGGCCAAGACCGAGTACCTGCGCGCCCGGGCGCTGGAGCCCGGCAACGCCCTGGCCCGGAAGAAGATCGCCCAGGTGGCCGACCTGGAGGCCATGTTCGCCAAGCCGGCCGCGCCCGGTCTCCCCGCCCCCGCCGAAAGCTTTACTCGCTGACGGCCTCCGCGGCGCGGAGGTTGGCG
>JAHFSL010000406.1 GCA_023265785.1 Candidatus Coatesiibacteriota bacterium
TCCTCCTGGTGGCCGCGTTCCTGGCCCGCCGGTTCGCCCTGGGCACCACGGTGTGGCTCCTGAACAGCCTGCTGGTGTTCTGGGCGATCGCGCTCATCATCGTGCTCCAGCCCGAACTCCGCCGGCTGATCGCCTCGCTGGGCGAACAGACTTTCCTGCGGTCCATCTTTCCCCAGTCGGCGGCCGTCTTCCACGAGATCGCGCAGGCGGCGCATCTCATGACCCAGCAGGGCTGGGGCGGCCTGATCGTGGTCGAGCGCGAGACCAGCCTGGCGGGGTTCGCAGACTCCGGGACGCGGGTCAATGCGGACATCAAGGCGGAACTGCTCGCCTCCATCTTCACGCCCGGCTCCCCCCTGCACGACGGCGCGACCATCGTGCGGGAGGGCCGGATGTTCGCCGCCGCCTGCACCCTGCCGCTCTCGGAGTCCAAGGTCCAGGCGCAGGTGCTCGGGATGCGGCACCGCGCGGCCCTGGGCATCACGGAGGAGACGGACGCCCTGGTGGTGGTCGTGTCTGAGGAGCAGAAGAAGATGGCGCTGGCCATGAAGGGCCAGCTCACGCCGCCGCTGGACCGCGAGACGCTCGAGGAACTGCTGACCCTGCACAGCCGGGCGGGGGGCGGCCTGCCATGACCGCGATCCTGCGCTGGCTGGTCGCGGACTGGCCGTTGCGCCTGCTGGGGCTGGGCATCGCGGTCATGCTGTGGGTGTTCGTGCACGGGGACCAGACTACCCAGCTCACACTGTCGGTCCCGCTGGAATTCCGTAACCCGCCCCGGACCCTCCGGCTCGGCCGGCGCACGCCTGCCACCGTGGAGGTGCGGCTGGAGGCCCGGCGCGAGCTGATCCCCCAGCTCCTGCCCCGCTCCGTCCGCGCCGTGGTGGACCTGGCGCGGAAGGTCAGCGGTCGGCATGCCGAGATCGCCCTGACCCCCGAGTCCATCCTGCGGCCTGACGGGGTGACCGTGCTGGAGATCAGCCCGGCCACGCTCGCGCTGGATTTCGAGGGAAACTGACGCCATGCGCCTCTCCGTCAACATTGACCATGTCGCGACGCTCCGCCAGGCGCGCAAGGGGCGGGATCCCGAGCCGGTCACCGCCGCCGCGTTGGCGGAACTCGCCGGTGGCCACGGGATCACGGTGCACCTGCGCGCGGACCGCCGGCACATGCAGGAGCGCGATCTCTACCTGCTCCGTGAGACCGTGCGCAGGACGCTCAATGTGGAGGTGGCGGCGACGCCCGACGGACTGGCGGTCATGAAGGCGGTCAAGCCGGACCAGGTCACGCTGGTGCCCGAGCGTCCCGAGGAGCTGACGACCGAGGGGGGCCTGGACCTGTTGGGACGGCGCGCCGAGGTCGCCGAGTACCTGGCGCTGTACCGGGAGGCGGGGATCACCGTCTCCCTGTTCATCAATCCCGACGCCGCCTCGGTCCGGGCGGCGGTGAAGCTGAGACCGGCCATCGTCGAGCTGAATACGGCCGAGTACGGTGCCGCGGCCGCCGGCGCGGCGCGGGACGCGGCGTTGGACCGGGTCCGGGAGGCGGCGCGGCTGGCGGCCAAGGGCGGGCTGGCGGTGCATGCCGGGCACGACCTGAACTACCTGAACGCCGGGGGCATCGCCTCGGTCGGGGAGATCGTCGAGGTGTCCATCGGTCATGCGCTGGTGGCCCGGGCGGCCCTGACCGGGATCGACGCGGCGGTGCGCGAGATGCTGGCACGGCTCAACGGATCCAAGGAGGAAGCATGAAGAAGCTCGTCATGTTCGCGGTGCTCGTCGCCATCAGTTACGGGATCTACCGCTACCTCGACAATTTCACGCCGCTGGCGACGGCGCCGGCGACCCAACTCAAGCAGGGGAAGGCGGCCGAGGAAACCGCCCTGCGCATCACCTCTCAGGCCAAGGTGGAGGAAATCCAGCGCGCGGTCAACGGGTTCCGGGACGCGAACGGCCGGTTCCCGACCAGCCTGCAGGAATTGGTGGACAAGGGCATGCTGGACGCCGTGCCCACCGGGCTCCAGTACGACCCGGCCACCGGAGTCGTGTCCGCGGGGTGAGAAGGGCCCGGCCCGCCAAGGACCCGGGCGATGCCGGCGCGGCCCGCTGGCAGGCGCTCCGCCTGCTGGAGCGGCGCCCTCAGGCTGAGCGGGAACTGGCCGACAAACTGCGCCGCCGGGGATACGAAGCGGGCGTGGTGGCGACGGTCCTGGCACGCCTGCGGGACACGGGGCTGGTGGATGACGCGAAATTCGCAGGGCAGTTCGCCCGGTCCCGCGTGGCCGCCAAGCCGGTCGGCCGGCGGCTGGTGGCCGCCAAGCTGGCGGCGCACGGGGTCGAGCGGCATCTGGCGGAGGAGGCGGCCGGCGCGGCCGTGGCCGAGCGCGACGAGCGGGAGCTGGCGGCCGAGGCGGTCCGCCGCTACCTGCGCCGGCGGCCGTTCAAATTCGCGGGCCACCGGGGACCGGACGCGGCCAAAGAGCGCCAGCGGCTCTTCGGGTTCCTGATGCGGCAGGGGTTTGACGCGGGGCTGATCCGTCGGGTCCTGGCGGGGGACACGGAGACCGATGACCTCGGCTGAAATCCGGGAGGCGTACCTCGCCTTCTTCGAGCGGCATGGCCACCGGAGGATTCCCTCCGATTCGCTCCTGCCCTCCAACGACCCGACGCTCCTGTTCACCAGCGCGGGCATGGTGCAGTTCAAGCCGTACTATGTCGCCAGGGACAAGCCGTACACCCGCGCCACCTCCTGCCAGCGGTGCCTCCGGACCACGGATATCGAGCGGGTCGGGATGACCGCCCGGCACCTGACTTTTTTCGAGATGCTGGGCAACTTCTCCTTCGGGGACTACTTCAAGGAGGGGGCGATTGACTATGCCTGGGAGTTCCTGACGAAGGTCCTCCGGCTGGACCCCGCCCGCCTGCACATGAGCGTGTTCGAGAAGGATGAGGAAGCCGTGAAGCTCTGGGGAAGCCACCCGCTCAAGCATCCGATCGTCCGGTTCGGCGATGAGGACAACTACTGGCCTGCCGGGAGCGCGCTCAAGACCTGGGCGGGGCCGAACGGCGCCTGCTCGGAAATCTTCTACGACTTTGGGCCGGAGTTGTGCGCCCGGGCGGGTTTTCATTCGCCCTGCGCCCGGCCGGGCGACCACGAGTGCGACCGGTTCCGCGAGGTGTGGAACCTCGTCTTCCCGCAATTCATGCGCGACGCCGGCACGGGGGAGAAC
>JAHFSL010000052.1 GCA_023265785.1 Candidatus Coatesiibacteriota bacterium
GCGAACTATCTGGTCGCAGCCACCGCTCTGCTTTGGGCTGCGCAAGCAGGCGCAGCCGTTGACATCAAGGTCGGGTATAGCAGTCTGAGCCGGGAACATCGATACAATGTCCATGATGCAGGAGCAAAGTCTCCAGCGGCCAGTGAGTCATCTGCAAAGGCGGATATCAGCGTTGGCGTGATCACCGTGGGCGGTGAGGTTTCCACCCACCTGAACGACATGTTTTCCCTTGGCGTTGAGATTGGCTCCTCGATGTCGGCCGATTATGAATTTGACAGGACCGCGACTTGGAAGCCGGGCACAGGCGGTGATCAGATCTACACGGGCGACAAGACCGTGTATTCGATTTCACAGACTCCTATCATGGCCAAGATTGGTGCAGGCATGAAGGCTGGACCGGGCGTCGTTGCGCTCGCGGTCGGCGCCGGTGTCATGTTCATCAATGTGACACAGGTTGAAACGGATCAGCGGTGGTGGGATGGGACGGCGGGAACCTACGGCGGGTCAGGAAGTTTTTCCGCCACAAGTAACAAGAAGTTCTCCGTCGAAACCACGACCTACAACACCAACGTTTCCGCATTCACTTTCTCGGTAACGCCAAGTTACAAGTATGATCTGAACGAGAAGTCTTCGATCGGACTTGAGGTGCCCCTCGCGTTCGTCCCTGAGACAATCATTTTCGGTGACACGGAGACGGATGTTTCGGCGCCGCCCGCGGGCACTCAGCCCCTCCCAGACCCGCACTACAGCTCATTCATCTCCAATGGCGAGATGATGCTCGGCGGACTGACCTGGGGAGTCAACCTCGTTTTCACGGTCAAGATCTAACCGATCAGGCTCTTCTCACAAGCAAACCGGCGGCGGGACCTCCCGCCGCCGGTTTTGCTTTGTCCTCGACCTTGGACGGGGCCTTAGGGCACCGCCAGGTCTCTCTGCCTTATCTACTCTTCGTCCGCGCTCGGGATGTTCATCGTGCCGTTCGCCGCTAGCTTGTGGCACGCCTTGCAGTCCAGCGCGTTCGTCCCGGTCTCATGGATCAGGTGCATCATCTGGAAGAGCGGGGGCGCGATCTTGGAAGTCTTGGCATGACACCCCAGGCAGTTCTTGGGGATCGCCTTGCCGATGGGCACCTTGGGGTGCTTGCCCTTGAGCTTGAGGCCCGGTGGCGCCGCGGCCTTCGCGATCTCGAAGGTGGGCCCGGTGGCCGCCACCATATAGGGGGCCAGCTTGGCGCTCAATTTCTTGTCGGCCTTGTGGCAGTCCACGCACGCGCGCGGGCTGGCATCACCGTCCCCGACGGCGATGGTGGAGGTGGTCGAAACGATCAGGACGCCCGCAATCGCCACGGTCAGTCCGGCTATCAGGTGCTTGTTCATCGGTCCGCTCCTTTCCCAATGGATTCCGCCCTGCGCCAACCCTGACGCCGGCACCATCAGTGTGGGGCCCGGCCATCCCCCCGGGGCATGATCCGGGTCATGCCGGGATGGCCTTGGGGGTCAGGAGACCGGGGGCGTGTCGGGCGTCAGCCGGAGGAAAGAGACTGCTGCTTGGACTCCAGCGTCGCGGCCAGTTTCACCCAGGCGTCGGCGAAGAGCGTCACCCCCGCGGGTTCCAGCGCGGCGCAGACCGCGTCCAAGTCCACGCCGGCGGCGGCCAGCGCGGTCAGGTCGCGCGCGGTTTCCGCCGGGTCCCGGTCCACCGTGCGCTCCACCCGCGGCAGGGCGCGGACGGCCGCGTAGGTCTCGGGCGGCAGGGTGCTGACCGAGTCCGGCCCCACGAGCGGCTCGACATAGTGCGTCGGGGACAGCGCGGGGTCTTTGGTGCCGGTGGAGGCCCATAGGATGCGCTGAATATTTGCCCCCCGGGCGGCCAGCGCACGGAACCGGGGGGAAGCCGCCCTCTCCCGGAACGCGCCCCAGGCGCGGCGGGAGTTGGCGATGCCGGCCCGCCAGCGCAGTAGCTCCAGATCCTTTTCCCCCGCCGCGATCCGGGGGGCCAGGAGCTTTTCGACCGCCGTGTCAATCCGGCTGATGAAGAAGCTGGCCACCGAGCGGATGCCCGCGAGGTCGCCGCCGGCGGCGGCACGCTGCTCCAGTCCGGCCAGCCAGGCGTCCATGACCTGGCCGTACCGCTCCACCGAAAAAATGAGCGTGACATTCACGTCCACACCCGCCGCGATGAGCGCGGTGACGGCCGGCAACCCTTCCACGGTGGCGGGGACCTTGATCATGGCATTGGGCCGGTCCACCGCCGCCTGGAGGCGCAGGCCCTCCCGGACCGTCCCCGCGGTATCCCGGGCCAGCGCGGGCGAGACTTCGATGGAGACCCGGCCGTCCAGTCCCCGGGTGGCGTCATAGAGCGGGCGGAACGCATCGCAGGCCGCCCGGATGTCCTCCTGAACGAGGGTATCCAGCATGGCCGCCGTTGGAGTCCCGGTCGCCACGAGTGCCCGGATCCGGCCATCGTAGGCGCCGGACCCGCCAATGGCCTTCTGGAAGATCGCGGGATTCGACGTGAGCCCCGCCAGCCCGTCCTCGCGGATCAACCGTGCCAGTTCCCCGGTCGCGATGAACGGCTGGTCAATGAAGTCATACCAGATGCTCTGCCCCAGCGCCGCCAAGTCCCGGATCGCCCCCTGGTTCACCATGGTCCGGTCCCATGGTACCGCGGGACCCGTTGCTATGATGGCCGCGATGGATGGCTCGTTGGGTACGCGGCTGATGGTGGCCACGATGCTCCTGGGGTTCACCTGCGGGATCGCCATTCTGGGGTACACCACGCTGGTGGCTCTCGTGGAACGCCGCCTGTCCCTGCGGCGGGACCTCAACGACCTGGCCGGGCGGGCGGCGTTTGTGGGGGCGCTGGGTTTGTTCGCCGCCCTGCTGGTGCTGGAGACGCGGCTCTCGCACGACCCCATCCTGCGGGCCGTGCCGGTTCCCGTGTTCGGGCTCGTGGGCGCCGTCCTGTCCGCCGTCATTCTGCGGCGCTGGGCCGGATCGCACCGGCATCCCGGGCTGGCGGCCTACCTCACCACGGTCCTGCACGAACTGGCGGCCCGCGCCGCGCTGGCCGGGACCCTGATCGCCGTCGCCGGGTGCGCCTATGTCCTGCGCACCGAACCGGCGGGGCTGGCGGGATTCCTCCTTGCGCTTCTGCCACTGCTGGCCCTGGGCGGCGGCTGGTATCTCGCGGGATTCGGGTGGGCGCCGGGCTGGTTCCGCCGGCTGGTCCCGGTGGTCCTGGTGGTGGGATCGCCCCGGCGTCCGTTCACCGCGGCCCTGCGCGCGGGAGGAGCGGAATACCTGGAACTCACCACCCGCGCCCGGGGCGCCCTCCAGCCCGCCTACCTCACCCTGCTGGTCGGCTCCCTCCTCGCCGTCTTCGCCCTTTTCCTTCCATTGATGCTCGCCATGCGTGCGCCGGTCCCCGTCGTGCTCGGGCAATTCCTGTTCGCCCTCATCCTGGGGCTTCAGGGTGGCCTCCTGTTCATCCTCCTCCTGCCCTTCCTCATGCTGGCGGGCTTCGCCTTCGGGTTCATTCTCCTGCCGCTGGGCGCCCTGCGCGGGAGCGCCGCGGCGGCCCGGGCCTTTGGCGGCGGATCGGGTGGCGGCGCGGGCGCCGGCGGTCCCGCCTAGCCGTAGATGTTGCGGGCGGCCACCATGGCGACCAGGGCCACGGTGAGAAGCCAGGCCACCGTCCGCAAGGCCCTGGCCATCGTGCCCTGGAGTGCCTGCATCTCGGCGACCTGGGTCGGACTGGCCGTACCGCCGACGGCGGCGATTTCATCGCCCATCGCCACGAGCCGCAGGCTGGCGGGCCGGGAGACCATGGCCCCGATGACCAGCGCGATGATCCCGGTCACCGCGCCGATCCCGTAGGCCATGCCGGTCCTGGACATCGCCCATTCCGGCCCCATCCCGCCCATATCCTTCATAAAGAGGGCGAACCCCGATGCGATCGTCGCCAGGCCCGCCATCGGCAGGGCCACGAGCACCTTGGTGCCGCCCATCAACGCCTTCATGAATCCCTTGCCATCCGGCCCCGCCTTGCGAACCGCGGGAAGGATGAAGCTGATCATGAAGAACACGGCCCCCGCCCAGAAGGTGGAGGCGACGATGTGCAGTTCGCGGAGGAGCATGAGCGGCAGATCCATGGCGGCGATTGTACCCTATCCGGAAGCGCGCCAGACATCGAGCATGAGCTCGTAGCGGGCCAGGCGCATTCCCGGATAGATGCAGTTGCTGGTACCGAAGATGTACCCCCCGCCCGGCGGGCCGTCCCGCAGGGCGGCGCGGGCCGACGCAACCACCTCCGCGTCCGTCCCGGTGTCCAGCAGGCCGCAGTTCACATTCCCCATCAGGCAGACACGGTCTCCGACCCGGCGCTTGACCTCCGCCAGGTCCACCCCGCCCTGGGGGTCCAGGGAGTGCAGGGCGTGCGGACCCGCCTCCACGAGCTGATCGAGGATCGGCATGATGTTGCCGTCCGTGTGTTTGATGACCCGAAACCCGAGATCACGGTAGCCCCGCACGAGGCGCGCCAGGTACGGCGTCACGAATTCTCCGAACATGGCGGGCGAAAGGAAGGGACCCGTGTTGAAGCAGTAGTCCGAGCACAGCGCGAACCCGTCGAGCCCGCCGCGCCGCGCCAGCCGTTCCCCCCTCGCCAGCGCCCCGTCCACGGCCGCCTCGCACTCCGCGTGCACCCGTCCGGGCTCCTCGGCCAGCCGGACCGCCAGCGCCTCCATGCCTGCACCGTCCGGGATCGCCAGCGTCGCGTCGCCGTGCAGGAGGAGGGCGTACCGGTCACCGCTCCGGTCGCGCACGGCCTGGACGAGGCGCGCCTGCTCGTCCTCCCGGTCCGGATTGGGGTGCAGGAGAATACCGTCGTGCTCGAAGCGGGTCGCACTGGCCACGAAGAGGTCCGCCATGTCCTGCCGGTGCCGCGCGCGCTCCCCCTCCTCCATCTGATCCCACTGGTGGTAGGACCGGTGAGAGGGGTGCACGCGCCCGAATGCCTCCATGGTCAGAAAAAAGACCAACTCGAAGTTGGGAACCCGCCCGGCAACGGGCCGCCGGTCCAGCGCGGCAAGAAACCGGTCGCGAGGGGTCATGTTCGACGCGCCGCCCCCCGCCCCGGATTCAGGGGAACCCTGAGTGCCACATCATCCGGCGCCAAGCATGCGCTTTGAGCGCGCCGAAGAGTTCGTCGGACAGCAGTGGCAGATTGCCGTAGGCGCAGTTCAATTCGGCCTGCCGCACGCTCCGGATGCCGGTAATGACCGTGGAGACCGCGGGATGGCGCAGGACGAACCGGGCGGCCACCGCGGCCAGGTCAGTCTCCTTCCCGCCGCCCACCCGGGCCACCGTCTCCTTGATCCGTTCGACCTTCGCGACGGTGCGCTCGAGCCGGTCGCCACTGAAGTAATTCCGGCGGAAGTCGCCCGCCGGAAAGGTCATGTCCTTGGTGAACCGGCCGGTGAGCGACCCCTCATCGTAGGCCACGCGCACGATGATCCCGACGCGGTGTTCAGCGGCCAGCGGCAGAAGTTCCTCCGCGGGATCCTGCTCGAAGATGTTGTAGATCACCTGCACCGCGTCGAGCAGGCCGGCCCGGACCAGCTCGTTGTAGGCGTTCTGGTCCTGCTCGGGGGTGGACAAGCCGATGCCGATGATCTTGCCCTCCTGCTGGAGCCGGCGGAGGGTGCCCAGCGCCACGGGGTCCCGGTTCCACGCCCGGGTCCAGGTGTGCAGTTGGAGCAGGTCGATGGCCTCGGTCTTGAGGTTTCGCAGGCGCTCTTCAAGCTGGTCACGCAGGTAGGATTCCGGATACCGGTCCTCGCACCGCTCACTGGCGACCGGCGGCCACTCGCCCGGCTCCTTCGGGGGAATCTTCGTAGCCACCCGCACCTGGCCGTTGCCACCGCCCTTCAGGCCGCGCTCCTTGAGGACTTCGCCGATCAACCGCTCACTGCGGCCGCCACCGTAGCCCGCCGCCGTGTCTATGAAATTCACCCCCAGGTCGAGCGCCTTGTGCAGGGCCGCCTTGGACACGGCCTCGTCCTGGGGCCCCCAACTGCCGCCGATCGCCCACGCGCCGAACCCGATCTCGGTCACCGGCCACCCCAGCCGTCCGAAGACGCGAGTCTTCATCGGGCGCCCCGCCTCTCCGGCAGACGGCGGGCGACCGCGATGGAAACGAGCGAGATGGCCGCGCCCGCGTAGAAGGGCAGGCGGTACCCGTACATGGCATAGAGCGCGCCGCCGATCAGCGGCAAGGTGACCGCGCCGACATGATTCATCGTGACGCCCATGGCCAGCAGGCGGGTCTGCCCCGACCCACCGGCCACCCGTTTGGCATAGACCGATAATCCCACACGCAGGGCCCACAGCGCACTGTCCAGCATGTAGACCGCGCACAGGGCGGGGACACTGTGCAGAACCGTGTACAGGATGAAGACCGCCACAAGCCCGGTGAAGTAGGCCGTGAGGACCGGCCGCTCGCCCACCCGATCCACCAGCCGGCCGGCCAGGGGGGCCAGGACGAACATGACGAGTTGATTGGCGAACATCAGCGCGGCAATGGTCTGCACCTGAACCCCGTGCTCCATGACCAGCGCCAGGGTGGCGAACAGGATGAAGATCTGCTTGCGCATCCCGTCCAGGAGCTCGAGGGAGGCATAGAGCCGGAACCGCGGCGACAGGAACCCGGCGGGCGGCGCGAGATCCTCCGCCCGGGCGCGGATGTCCGCCATGAAGAGCAGGGGGACCGCCCCCAGTGCGGTCACCACGCCACCGCACAGGAAGAGGTCACGCATCCCGAATCCCGCCCAGGTCTTGAGGGCCCACACACACCCCAGTCCGAGCAGGGTACCGGCGGCCCCCACACTGCCCAGCCGGCCGAGCAGGTGGCCCTCGCGGCCCCGGCGCGCCAGGGCCAACTGCATGGACCCCGCCAGTGGCACCCAGGCGTGAAATCCGAAACTCCAGAAGAGCGAACACGCGATCAGTCCGCCCACCGAGGCGATCCGGCTGTAGGCCGCCAGCCCGATTCCGACGAGGGCCAGCATCACGGCGGCCGCTCGCGGCTCGGACCGGCCGGCCAGCGCGACGATGACGAAGAACGAGAGCAGTCCGCACAGCTCGCGGATGGATTCGAGGTAGCCCTGCTGCCAGGTCGTGCCGTGGAGGATTTCATGGATGAAGTTCACATTCATCGCCACATGCATGTTCACGCCCAGCGAGAGGGTGAAGACCGCCCCCGCAAGCATCAGGACGGAATGGTCACGGCTCCCGGCCGCGGGGCGGATCACGCGAACCGGACGGGGTGGACCGTGGACCAGTCGAGACGGTCAGTGCTGGCCGCGGGCTCCATGAGGGGAATCTCCGCGCCCGCGCGCACCAGGAGGACCACGGGGACCGGCCCCGCGGCGAGCTCGCTCCACCCCGGCCCCTCGTGGC
The DNA here is from genome assembly GCA_023265785.1 of Candidatus Coatesiibacteriota bacterium. Taxonomy (GTDB): domain Bacteria; phylum Oederibacteriota; class CAKKQC01; order CAKKQC01; family CAKKQC01; genus JAHFSL01. Next base: position 7,461 of record JAHFSL010000052.1, read on the forward strand.
GCCGGCGGGTCTTGAAGTCCACCCAGCCGCCCGGCGGCAGGTAGACCTTCCGGGTCCGGGCGGCGGTCATCAGGGGCGCCACCAGCAGGTCGGGACCGAACAGGTACTGATCCTCCACGAGCCAGGACCCGGGATCCGTGGGGAACTCGAAGAAGAGCGGCCGGAGCATCGGGTGCCCCGCCGCGGCGCATGCCTTCGCCTGCGCCAGGATGTAGGGCATGAGCCGGTACTTCAGCTCGACCGTGCGCCGGAAGAGATCGGTGAACGCAGGCCCGTAGTGCCAGGGCTCACGCGGCGGGGCGCCGTGGCACCGGGTGTGGGACGTGAGGACGCCGAAGGCCAGCCAGCGCGCGTAGAGATCCTCCGGCGCCTTCTTCACGAAGCCCCCCACATCGTGGCTCCAGAACGGAAACCCGCACACGCCCAGCGAGAGCCCCGCCCGCAGGGTCGCGGCCATGGCCGAGTCGGTGTTTTCCGCATCGCCCCCCCAGTGCACCGGATACCGCTGGCTCCCCGCCCAGGTGGAGCGCGCCCAGATGAATCCGTTGCCCGTCACCCGGCGGGTCACTTCGGCGGCGGCCCGGTTGTACCGGAGCGGATACAGATTATGCTCGCGGAACCCCGACTGGCCCGAGGCGTACCGGCCGTCCAGCGGGGCGGCCTCGCCGAAGTCCACCTTGATGGCCGCCACGCCCTGCTTGAGGAGCTCGGCCAGCCGGTCCTGGTACCAGCGGACGGTCTTTGGATTACTGAAGTCCAGCGCGGCTTCCTGCGTCTCGGCCCCGCCATCGGCGTGCGGCACGAGCAGGCCCTTCCGGGCGAGTTCCGGATACAGGGCGTTGTCATGGGTGAAATAAGGAAGTTGCCACAGGCAGATGCGGAACCCATCCCGCTTGAGGTCCTTGAGCATGGTGGTGGCATTCTTGAATCGGGATGGCGCAAAGCGATAATCGCACCGCCAGTCCTGCTCAAACCAGCCGGTGTCGAGGTGGATCACATCGCACGGAATCCGGTGCCGGCGCAGACCCTGCGCCACGGCGCGGGTCTCGGCCTCGGACTTGTAGGTGATCCGGCTCATCCACAGCCCGAAGGACCAGGTGGGCGGCACCTGCGGCCGGCCGGTCAGCGCCGTGTAGGCCGTCAGGACCTCCTTGGGATCGCCCAGGAAGATGAAGAGGTCCAGTTCGTCGTCGCCCAGGTAGATCGTGTTGGTCTCGTCGTAGGTATGGCCGAAGTCGAAGGTCATCGGGGTGGTGGCGTGGACGAACATGCCGTACCCGGCGCTGGACAGGAAGAACGGTACGGGCTTGTACATCCGGCGGTTCTGGACGCCCTGGGCGTCATGGGCCCAGAGGGTCACTGCCTGCCCGCGCTTGTCCAGCCGGGTAAACGACTCCCCCGTCCCGAATATTTTTTCATCAGATGCCAGCGTAAACGAGGCGGCCATGTGGCGCTGGTGGTCGCCGCCCCGCCGCACGAACGCGAAGGGCGTGGGGTCGTAATTCATGAAGCACATCGCATCGCCGAGCGCCCGGGTCCCGGTCAGGACCTTGCCTGCGGCATCCCGGACCTCGACCCGCCAGGGGTCAGTGGAGACCGTCACCGCCCCATGCGGTCCCCGGTACTCCGCTCCACCCTGGGTGCGCTTCACCTTCCACGACCGATCCTCCGGGACCAGGCCGGTGAGCATGAGCGAGTCCCGGGTGTCCCGCAGGGCGCCGCGCGCCGACACCCGCAGGCGGACGGTGCGGGGCGAGGGGAACGAGACCGCAAACGGCAGGGTCTCGTCGCCGTAATAGGGGCCACGGAAGGTGGACGAGGGGTCGCGCTGGAGAAAGAGGCCGCCATGCCGGAAATCAACGCCGGGCCGCAGTTGATGCTTCTCCCAGCGGATGGCCCCCGTGCGCTTCACCGCGTCGAACCGGGCCGCCCGGGCAGGCAGGAACCAGTCATGGTCCTGCCGGCGGAACGCCTCGCTGACGTCCACCGGCGCATTCAGGATTTCGGGCATGGGCGTCATCCTCTCACGCCGGCCGGCTGGGGGCCAGCGCGGCCACGAGCGCGCCGGCCCGGCGGCGGGCATCCAGCAGTGCGGCCTCGCTCCGCGTGTGGTGGCCGGGATCGGGGGCGATCGCGGTGTGAAGATTCACCAGGAGCGCCCGGGCCCGGGTCAGGGCGGGGGCCGACCGGCGGCGGGGATGCGCCACGGCATCTGTGAGCAGGCGGAGCAGTTCGACATCCTCGCACCCCTTGCGGACGACCTCCCAGCGGATCGAGGAACAGAGGGACTGCCGACCGGGATACACCAGGAACGGGTCGCCGGCGGGCAGGGGGATGGAATCGGTGGACCAGCCACTCCCCCCCGTGCCATCGGTCCACGGCGAGAGCGGGATGTCGTGCGGCAGGCCCTGCCACGGCCCCCAGAAGTTGTACCCCCAGTGCAGGAAGCCCTTGAGGTCCAGCGTATGCGAGAGCCAGAAGATGATCCGGTTGCGCAGGCTGGGATAGTCCATGAACCGGTTCGGCCAGTGCTCCTGCGGAAAGACGCACACATAGCTCCACAGCTCGCGCAGCGCCCGGCGGTCCGACCGGCGGGTGATCTCCTGGATCTGCGGCACCTGGATGTCGCACCAGGCATTGAGTCC
>JAHFSL010000053.1 GCA_023265785.1 Candidatus Coatesiibacteriota bacterium
GCGGCGGCGTGGCCCTGACCATCCGCCCGGGGCCCGAATGGCTTGCCCTGTCCCAGGTCGCCGCGCACGGGCTCGTGCTCACCGCGTTCCACGGCTACATCCGCCGGACCGCTCCCCGGCCCCCTCCCGCCGGCGGCCCACCGGGTGAGTCCTTCCTGCTGGAGTCCCTGCCCACCGGGCTCGCGATCACCGTGTCGCTGGTTTCCTGGAGACTGGGAATGCTCTGGCTGATTCGGACCGCGCCCGCCGCCGCCGCAGGCCACTACGCCGCAGCGCACCGCCTTCTGGAGGCAGCCCGTTTCGTTCCCGCCGCCGCCGCGGTCGCCCTCTTCCCGGAATTCGCACGCCGCGCCAGCCGGGTCTCCCCCGGCCGCGCCCTGGCGATCATCGTTCCCATGGCAGCGCTCCCGCTGGTCGCCGCCCTGACGCCCGGTCTGCTTCCGCACGTTCTCAGCCTGGCCCTTGGTCCGCACTACGGCGCGGCCGCGCCGCTCCTGCTCTCGTTCGCCTTGGCCCTGCCCCTCATCGCCGTCAACGGGATCCTGACCAGTTGGCTGGTCGCCCGGGGACGGACCGGGGTGAACGCCGCCCTCTCCGGCGTTCATCTCACCGTGCATGCCGTGGCGCTGGCCGCATGGATTCCGGCGAACGGGGCGCCCGGGGCCGCCTGGGCCCTGGCCGCGGCCGAGGGCGCGATGGCCCTCGGAACTGTTGCCTGCTGGATCGGATTCAAGTAGCGTGCGTGTCGGGTACGACCTCTCGGCCCTCGGCCCCTTTCCAACCGGCGTGGGCCGATATGCCGCCTGCCTGCTGGAGGCGCTCCTGGCTGACTCCGCCGTCACCGCAGTGCACGGGTTCTCGCCAGGGGCGCCGCCCGCCGTCGCCCTCCCGACCTCCCCCAAGCTGGTCGTTCACGCGGGCCGGGAGGCGCGTCGCCTGCCGTGGCTCTACCTGACCCTGCCGATTCAATCTGCAGGCATTCCGGTTGATGTCTTCCACTTCCCGAATTACCTCGCGCCCCGTCGCCTGCACGCCCCTGCGGTTGTCACCGTCCACGACCTGACGGTATTCGATTTCCCGTCCGTGCACCCCTTGCGCCGGCGGTTGGCCCACCACCTCCTCCTGCACCGGTCATTGCAGGGCGCTGCCGTCATCATTGCCGTCTCGGAATCCACCCGGCGGGCGCTCGCCGACCGGTGGCCCGCGTTCGCCCCCAAGATTCGCATCGTCCCCGAAGCCGCCGCGGCAACCATGGCCCGTGTCACGGACCCCTCACGGCTGTCCGCCGTCCGGGAAAAGTACGCCCTTCCCGGCGCCTTCATCCTTTCCCCCGGCGCTACCGACCCCCGCAAGAACCTTCCCCGGCTGGCCCGGGCGATGGCCGCCGTGCGCCGGGACACCGGCCTCCCCCATGAGGTGGTCACCACCTGCGCCCGGCCCAAGCCACCCAAGCGCGCCGACGGCGTGCTCAACATCGGCTATGTGCCCGATACCGACCTGCCCGCCCTCTATTCACTGGCCGCCCTCACGGCCTATCCCTCACTCCATGAGGGCTTCGGCCTGCCGCCGCTGGAGTCCTTCGCCTGCGGCATTCCCGTCATCGCCTCGACCGCGGGCGCCATCCCCGAAGTGTGCGGTGACGCCGCCCTGCTGGTCGACCCTCTCGATGAGACCGCCCTCGCCGGCGCCCTGCGCCGCGTTCTCACCGAGCCCGCCACCGCCGCCGACCTCGTCGCCCGCGGTACCGCCCGCGCCGCCGGCTTTACCTGGTCCCGCGCCGCATCGCTCACGGTTGAGGCCTACCGCGCGGCAATGGGAGAATAGCAGTCTCATGGGGCTCCGGACGAGGCGGGTGAAGATTGGTACGACCGAATTGGGCGCGGGGGCACCCATTCCGGTGCAGTCCATGTGCGCCACCCATACCCAGAACATCGGCGAGACCGTGGCTCAGGCCCGGGCCATGGCCGCCGCGGGAGCGGGCGTGGTCCGGATCGCCGTGGATTCCGACAAGGATGCCGCGGCGCTGGCGGAGATCCGCCGCCAGACCAGGGGCGCGGTCAACCTCTCGGTGGACCTGCAGGAGAACTGGCGGCTGTCCGCCAGCGTGGCGCCCCATGTGGACAAGATCCGGTACAACCCGGGCCATCTCCACCACCATGAGCGGGAGATGACCGTGGTGCAGAAGGTTGCGTTCATCATCGAGCAGGCCCGCAACGCCGGGTGCGCCGTGCGCATCGGGGTCAACTGCGGCTCGACCGACCCCGCCCAGACCGCCTCCCATCCCGGCGACTCGGTGGGGGCCACGGTGGAAAGCGCCCTCCAGCACTGCGCCATCGTGGACGCCCTCAAGTTCACCAACTATGTCGTCTCCATTAAGGACTCGGACCCCAAGAAAGTGATCGAGGCCAACCGCCGGTTCGCCAAGGCCCGGCCGGATGTGCCGATTCACCTCGGCGTCACCGAGGCCGGCCTGCCCCCCGGCGGGGTCATGAAGACCCGGCTGGCGTTCGAGCCCCTGCTGGCCGAGGGCATCGGTGACACCCTGCGGGTCTCGCTGACAGTCCCCAACGACCAGAAGCCGCTGGAGATCACCGAGGGCCGGCGGATCGTGGATGATGTCCGCGCCGGCAGGTTCCTCGCCCGCGATTATGTCCTCTCCGGTCTCAACATCATCTCCTGCCCCTCCTGCTCGCGGGTGGAGAACCAGGACTTCGTGAAACTCGCCGAGAAGGTCCGGGACCTCGTCCAGCCGCTCAAGGAACATGAGATCACCATCGCGGTCATGGGGTGCCGGGTAAACGGCCCCGGCGAGACGGATGATGCCGACCTCGGGCTCTGGTGTGGCCCCACCCATGTCAATGTCAAGCGCGGGACCGAGAAGATCGGCGCGTTCAAGTACGACGAGGTGCTTGACAAGCTGGAGGCCGAGATCGCCGCGCTGATCGCGCGGAAAAAGACGGCGGCCGCCGGGTCCTGACCGTGGCCGACGGCGCCGCGGGCGTCGCGACCACCCTCCAATCGAAGGTTCCCTCCCGCCATGCCGGCGCCACCCTCCTCGATTACCTCGCCGGCCGGTTCCGGTACCAGACGCGGGAGCGCTGGCAGGAGCTGATCGGAGCCGGGAAGGTGACGGTGAACGGGCAGGCTCCGGTGGCCGGGCAGGTCGTCCAGCAGGGGAATGTTGTTTCCTACTTGGTGGTCCTGCACGAACCGCCCGTCAACACGGACATCGCCATCCTGCATGAGGAGGAGACCTTCGTGATCGCCGCAAAACCTGGCAATCTCCCTTCCCATGCCGACGGTAACTTCATCACCCACACCTTCATTCATCTCCTGACGCAGGAACTTGCCCGGCGGGGCTGGACCGGGCTGGTCCGACTCGCCCACCGCCTCGACCGGGAAACCAGTGGTGTGATGGTCGTCGCCAAGACCAAGGACGCCCATCGCCGGCTGATGCAACAGTTCGCGGACGGCTGGGTGGGCAAGGAGTACCTCGCTGTGGTCCGGGGCCGCCCCCCGCAGGACCGGTTCGAGGTGGGTGGCTACCTGGGCCGAGACCCGGCCAGCACCATTTCCATCCGCCGGACCGTGGTGGCCGCGGGAAGCCCGGGCGCCCAGCCGGCCAAGACGATCTTCATCCGGGAGAGGGACCTCAAGGACGCCATGCTTCTGCGGTGCCTCCCCAAGACCGGCCGGACCAACCAGATCCGGGTCCATCTGGCCTCCATCGGCCACCCCGTCATCGGCGACAAGCTCTACGGCCGCACGGACGAGGAGTTCCTCGCGTTCATCGCCCATGTGAAGGCCGGCGGCGACCCTGCCGGTGCCGCGGTGGACGGGGCCGCCCGCCACCTCCTCCACGCCGAGAAGCTGGAGTTCGACCACCCCGTCACCGGCCTGCGGGTCTCCTTCACCGCACCGCCCCCCATGGATTTCACCCGATGGATCGATGCCACAACGACTCCCTAGGGTCCTCTCCACTGGTTTTGCAAGTATTGCTGGCCCCAAGTTCAATAGGCCCGTATGCATTCAGAATGCATATTGGCAAATTGGCCCAAGTGCTTCCTGACTCCCCCGCTCCCATGTCACCACCTTGAAAAGGTACTGATCTGACCTGGCTTGCCACAACAACCTATATCTTGTATTGTGGGGCCATGGGTGCGCGGTGGACCGTCGAATTCTACCGAACCATTCGCGGCGAGGAGCCGGCCAAACGATTCCTTGAATCACTTCAAGTGAAGCCGCGCGCCAAAGCGGCCCGCTGGCTGGCACTTCTTGAACAGAAGGGGCCGGACCTCCCACGACCCTATGCCGATACGCTTGATGGACCCATTCATGAGCTCCGAGTGGCCAGCGGTCGTCTCGCCATTCGCCTGCTGTATTTCTTCCACGACACCAGGATTATCGTGGTCGCCCATGGTTTCCTGAAAAAGACACGCACCATTCCCGAGCAGGACATTCAACTGGCGCACCGGGCCCGGCGCGACTGGCTCGCGCGCCATGGAGGCAAGACATGAATCGACGCGGAACAACCCTGAAAGGTTTTCTGAAAAATCAGCTCAAGGACCCGGCGTTTCGCAAGGCCTATCGAGATACAGGCCTTTCGGCGAAGCTGGCCGTCCGGATTGCGTCCCTCCGAGAGGAGCGCGGACTCACCCAGCTCGCCCTCGCCCGCAAACTCAAGATCAGCCAACAGGCACTCTCCTCATTGGAGGATCCCTCCTCCGCGAACTACACCCTCGGTACCCTTCAGCGGATCGCCACGGCGCTCAAGAAGGACCTGGTGGTGGAATTGCGGTAGCGGATCTGGGCGTCCGCGGGCGGGGGTCGGGTTTGAGCATCCAACACGGTTCCGGCGCTCGCACCGCGCAGGAGGGCGTGCACCGTCGACAAGATACCATCGAGCACCCGATCCGCCTTCCGATGCTGTTCCAGCCGACGGACGGCCTGCCCCACGGCCACGCCACTCTTCCACCCCGAGAGCCCCGCCACTTCTTCCCGCGTCAACCGCGTTCCGTGAAGTAGGGCCCAGGCGACCACCTTGGGCGCCAGATGCGCCGGACATCCCGCATCCATGACGCGCTTACGCATGGCTCCCAGTACGTCTGCTGGCGGTATTTGCGCCCTGCGGAGGTCGGCCACTCCCGACCGACCCCCACGAGGAAGGACATCGCGCTGAATGGTACAAACAAATTGCTACGACCCCAGGATCGCCCGAGCCACAGCGTCCCGGGCAGGATCTTCCGCACCACCCTCCTCACTGAACCGGTCGAAGGTACGGATCGCGATGGGACGATCATCATCAATGATGCCGAGGACCAGACCTGTCTTCACCCAGGCATGCTCGGTTCCTGCCTGATAGGCGGATCGGCTGGACCAGCGCCACGCGGCAGCCGTCTCCTCCAGCCCCGCCACGACCGGATTGTGGTGAACATATCGCACCACCGCCAAAAGTCGCTGGTCGGCGGCCACCAGCAGGGCCCGGTAGCGGCCCTGGAACAGCGGCCCCACCCGCCGGTACTTCCGGTTGTAGAACTGGGCATACCGGCCGTTGACCTCGCGCATGAATCGCCGAATGTCCCCGCCCGGTGCCTTGAGCACCAGATGGTCATGGTTCGGCATCAGGCAATACGCATGGATCTCAACATCTGACGGGCCGGATAGTTTATGGATCAGATCGACGAAGGTTTGGTGGTCCGCGGTGTCCGAGAAAATGACGCGCCGCTCCACGCCACGATTCATGACATGGTACATCGCACCCGGGAACTCAATGCGTAACGGTCGCGTCATCTCCTTCCTTACCGCCTCACCTCACCAGCCTACCCGAGAATTGTTGATTGTTCAGACCTGACCCCCTTCTCCCCCCACAGGTTGTCCTTGGCCTTGAGCCGCCGGATATCGTAGTGGGCATGTTGCGTGGCGGGGTCGCCCGGCTGAACATCGCCCAGGTCCTTCAGGAAGGTTTCCGCTTGAACCGGGAACCCCTTCTTCATCCACTCGCCGGAATTGCTCATGATTTCTATCTCGCCGTCCAGCAGACGGAACCGCATGGGCATGGGGGCGGTGAGCGTCATGTCAAGGTCGAACCGCTTTCGCGGGTTTGGATCATTTCGATTCCGGTGGGTGATCTCATAACGGAACTGCATGTGGATGGTCTTGGCCGGCTGGTCTGCAGCGGCAGGCCTGTCGGTATCCACGGCGACCTCGGCCTGCATGTGCTTGATCCGACCCCAATTGGCTTGACGCTTGGCCAGAATGTCGTCTATGTCATCGGCATGATCGGCATGAGGCAGTGCCCCGGCCAGCGTGAGGGCTAAAGGAACGTGCCAGTCCGGAGCAAACCCGGGGAGTGTACTCCCCCCGTGGCCCATGGTCAATGATCTACGGCGTTACATGCAAAATGCTACAGCCAAGGCGATGTCAAGTTTTGTGTCAACTTCTTGACCACTCGACCCCGTCTTGGCACCACTTGGCACCACGAAACATCGCTGTCCGGAATCTGAATGCCGACACCTGCCCCTCAAACAACGGAAAGACCTGCGCGACAAAAGCCGCGCAGGTCTTGGGGTGCTCCGCCGGTTGGGCCCGAACCGTCAGCCGAACCCCTCCCCCACCGGTCACCACCTTGAAAGGGTGATGACGTCGGACGCCCTACGCGGGCTTGCGCTTGATACGCGCCAGGAATTCCAGATCCTGGGCATCTGAGGCGGAATTGCGACCGCCCTTGGCCATCTTTTTGAGCCGCACGAGATCCTCCTCGGCGGCGACGCGCAGATGAAGGTTCATGACGAGCACTTTGGCCGCGCGTTGAACCAGGTCACTGGCGGGAAAGGGATAATCGAGGAAAAGATCGATCCGGAGACGCGTTGTCGAATTGTAGAACGTGAGGTTGTTGGGTCGTTCCCTCTTGATCTTGGTCACGGCCACACGCATGGTGTCAATGGTCCGGAGGACTTCCTCCACCGGGGTGAACCTGGTGACCAGATGGAGATCCCTTCGATACATCGAATTGACCATCGTATCAATTGGGGGACCCGCAACCGTCACGAGAAACTCATAGTGCTTTGGCACGCGCTGGGAGCCCAGCAGGACGAGCGCCATGCCCCCAACCAGAACGGGTTGAAAGCCGGCAGCCTCAAGCTCCATGGCCACCGCGGCGGCGGCCACCAGTAACTCGTTAGGCTTCGCCAAGGCCAATCTTCTGCCGGCCTCGCGCAGGGCCCGGGCCGCCTCCAACCACTTGAAATTGTCCTCGACTCGCGGGCTGGCGTGGCGGGACAGGGACCGGGACAAGCCGCCCTGGGAGGCGATCTGCCGGCGGCGCTCCTTGGAAAGCGCCCGCGCCCGTGCGAGCCCCCCCAGCCGCCCCAGGGCCTGCGCCGAACGATTGATCCCCATGCCTTGATTATTGCTTACCGCTAAGCACTTCGCAAGGCAGAGCCGCTAGGGTTTGGCGAACCTCGCGACGGCGTCGGCGGGGGCCAGCAGGCCGGCCTCCTTGGTGCGCCGGGACCGGACCTCGACCTTGCCCTCCTTGCGGAAGGACTTGCCCACGATGACCTGCCAGGGCGCGCCGAGCAGGTCGGCGTCGGCAAACTTGACCCCCGGCGCCTCGTCGCGGTCGTCATACAAGACTTCGACCCCGGCGGCCGTCAAGCCCGCGTAGAGGGCTTCGGCCGCCGCGATGATCTCGGGCTCGGCGCCCACGGATACCACCATCACGGGATAGGGGGCGATGGGCTCGGGCCAGATGATGCCGCGCTCATCATGGTTCTGCTCGATGGAGGCGGCCACGATGCGGGTGATGCCGATCCCGTAACAGCCCATCACCATCTCGCGCTCCTTGCCCCCCTCATCCTGGAAGACGGCGTGCATGGCCTGACTGTATTTCAGCCCCAACTTGAAGATATGCCCCACCTCGATGCCCCGGATCAGCGCGAGCGTCCCGCCGCACTTGGGGCACCGGTCGCCATTGACCACCTGGCGGATGTGGGCGGATTCCTTCACCTCGAAGTCCCGCCCCGGCTTCACATTGACGAGGTGCTCGTCCACCCGATTGGCCCCCGTCACCGTGGAGGCCACCGCGGCCAGGTCCCGGTCCACAATGACCCGGATGGGCTTGAGCCCCACCGGCCCCAGGTAACCCACCGGCATCCCCAGCTCGGCGGTGATGGTTTCGGCCTTGGCCATCACCACTTCGGCGGCGCCCAGCGCCTTGGCCAACTTGGTTTCATTGACCTCATGGTCGCCCCGGATCATGGCGCCCACCAGTACGCCATCGGCCTGGTAGAAGAGGATCTTCGAAAGGTCCGCAGGCGTCTTGGCCAGGAACTTGGACAGCATGTTGATGCTCTTGGTGGCTGGCGTGGAGACGGGAGCCATCGGCGGGACCTCGCCGGCGGTCGCCGGGGCGGGCGGGGCCGGCTCGGCCTTGTCCTCGGAGGCCGCGTAGTCGCACCCCGAGCAGGTGGCGATGACCGCCTCCCCCGACTCGGCGAGCACCATGAATTCCTGCGAGAACGCCCCGCCGATGGTCCCGGAGTCGGCATCCACCATCCGGTACCCCAGCCCCAGCCGGGTGAAGACGGCGTTGTAAGCGACCCGCATCACCTCGTAGGACTTCTCCGAAGCGGCATCGTCCACATCAAAGGAGTAGGCGTCCTTCATGAGGAACTCGCGGGCGCGCATGACGCCGAACCGGGGCCGGACCTCATCGCGGAACTTGGTCTGGATCTGGTACAGCGTGACCGGGAGGCGGCGCCAGGTCCGGGCCACCCCCCGCGCGAGGTCGGTGACGGCCTCCTCATGGGTGGGCCCCAGCGCGAACTCCCGCTCGTGCCGGTCCTTGATGCGCATGAGCTCCTTGCCATAGAGCTTCCAGCGTCCGGTCTCTTCCCACCACTCGCGGGGCATCAACTGGGGCAGAAGCACCTCCTGCGCCCCCGCCCGGTCCATCTCCTCCCGGACGATGCGCGCGACCTTCTGGACCGCCCGCCAGCCGTACGGCAGCCATTCATAGACCCCGGCGGCCACCTGCCGGATCAGGGAGGCGCGCACCATCAGCCGGTGGCTGGCGGTGTCAGCCTCTTTGGGGGCCTCGCGCAGGGTGGCGAAGAGCAGGCGGGAAAGCCTCATGGTTCCCTAGCGCCGCAGGTCAACGAAGAAGGTGTAGAGCATGAGGCCGATCAGGAGTGAGGCCCCGACATTGGTGAGCCGCGCATAAGTGGCATAGGCGAACCGGCGCCGGCGGAGCGCTTCCAGGACGGCCAGCAGGATCATCCCCCCATCCAGCACCGGAATCGGCAGGAGGTTCACGACCAGCAACTGGACATTCAGCAGGCCGATGAAGTGGATGAGGTCGGCGAGCCCCTGCTCGGCCTTGGCGATGCCCAGCCTCGCGATCAGGATCGGTCCCCCCATCACATCCTTGAACGCCGCCTTGCCTGAGACCACCAGCCAGAGGCTCTTGGGAATCTCCGCGGCGACGGTCCCGATCTCCAGCGCCGCGTACTTGGCGCAGGTGAACGGGCCGAACCGCTTGGTTACCGCCAGTGGGGCCTTGGGCTCGATGCCGATCAGCGCCCGGCCATGGGCGGCATCCCACTTGGGGGTGATGGTGAGGGTCAGGATCGCCCCGTCCCGGCGAATCCGGAACACGGAGGGTTTGCCCTTACCTGCCGCAATCCGCACGGGCAAGTCGACCCATCTCGTGACGGGTTTCCCGTCAATGGCCAGGACGCGATCGCCGGTCCGGATGCCGGCCCGGGACGCCGGGTACATGGGCACCACGGTGCCGACCAGCGGCTCCACCAGCGGCCCCATCCCCGGATCGGCGTCAACGGCCAGTCGCACGGTGCGGGTCCCGCCGGCCCGCACCACGGTCAGGTCAACCAGCCCCCCCTTCCCGGTCTTCCCAGCCTCCTCGTCCAATTCCATCCAATTCACCACCGGAGTCCCACCCACCGCGGTGATGCGGTCCCCGACCTTGAGGCCCGCCTTCGCCGCCGGTCCGCCCGCCGTAACTTCGCCCACCACCGCCGGATAGGTCGTCAGATCCAGTCCGACCAGAAGGACCCCGAAAAA
>JAHFSL010000407.1 GCA_023265785.1 Candidatus Coatesiibacteriota bacterium
GAACGGCTCCGGTCAGGCGGGACCTGGCGGTGGGCCGTGGTGGCGGGCGTGACGCTGGGCCTGCCGATCCTCACGGCGGGCATCCAATATCTTTCCTTTGCGGCACCGGCCGTCACCATCTGGATGCTCGCCGCGGGTTGGCGGCAGGCACCCGGCCGGTGGGCCGCCTGCTTCGGCACGGCGCTGGCCCTCGGCGCGGTCCTCTGGCTTCCCGGAGCCGAGTACGCCGCGCAGTCCGTCCGGGCCACCGGCGAGTTCCTGCCCGCTCCGCTGGCCGGACAGTGGGTGCTCACCCCCGGCGAACTGATGACCTTCCTGGTCCCGGAGATCTTCGGCTGGCGCGGCCATTACTGGGGGCCGCATCCGCTCCCCCCGTCACCCGATTATTTCGGGATCCTCCCGCTTCTGCTGGCGGGCGCGGGTGCGGCGACCGTGTGGCGAACGGACCGGCGGTTCCTCCTGCTGGCGGTGGCGGGCGTCCTGCTCGCGCTGGGTCCCTCCACGCCGGTGGGCGCGCTGGTGGCGCGCCTGCCGGTGTACGCCGGCTTCCGCGGCGCCCAGCGCTGGCTGATGCTGACCCACCTGGGGGTCGCCTGGTTCGCCGCCCGCGGCTGGGAATGGCTCGCGGCGGACCGCCGCCGCGCCCTCCGGCTGGCCGCCATCCCCCTGGCCCTGGTCGCCGTCCTGGGCCCGATCGCGGCCACCCGCGCCGATCCGCTGGTCCGGTTGGCGTATTCCCGGGCTGCCCGGGCCGCATTGCTTTCCGGCGGCGCGCTCGCCGTCCTGGGCACGGCCCCGGTTCCCGTCGCCGCGGCCGCGGCGGGTGTGTGGGCGGTGACCCTCGATGACCTGCGGGTCACCTGGCTCCGGCATGTTGAAACCGCCCCGGCCCGTCAGCCCGACGGCGTTGAGACCGCGCTGGTACGGCTGGCGGGAACGGGTGCACCGCCGCCGCGGGTCCACTCCAACGAGTGGCTGATGCTCCCGAACCGGCGGATGGCGTCCGGGTTGCACTGGACCTTCGGGTATCACGGCCTGCCGCTGGCCCGGGGGGTGCTCATGAAACTGCTCGCCACGACCGCGCCGCCGCTGGGCGTGCCCGCCGTCCTGCCCCTGCTGGGGGTCCGCTACGCGGCCTCGGGGACCGTGGCCACCCCGGGCTGGAAGCGGGTGGGCGTCGCCCCGGATGAATCCGGACATCCGATTGTGCTCTATGAAATTCCCCGCACCCTCCCCCGCGCCTTCCTTGCCGCCGAGGCGGTCCCGTGCGACGACCAACGGGCCGCGCTCGCCCTCCTGCGCACACCCGGGTGGACGGCAGCCCGGGTGCCCGTGGAACCCGCCGGCAAGTACCCGCCGGCAGGGACGTTCTCGACGAAGGGATCGGTCCGCCTGGACTGGGGACGCGACGAAATTAGCGCGGAGGTCACGGCCGCGGGACGGGCCCTGGTGGTCTTCTCCGAAATCACCTATCCCGCGTGGAAGGGGTTCGTGGACGGCGCCCGGGTGCCGGTGTGGCGCGCCGATGCGGGCCTGCGGGCGATGGAGGTGCCACCCGGGACCCATGCGCTCCGGCTGGTCTACGACTCCTGGCGACTCAAACTGGGGCTGGCCGTTTCGCTCGCAGCCCTCGGGGCACTCCTCGTGGTCCTGCCCCCGGCCGTCCGGCCCGGCACCCGGGCATGACCCGGGCCCTGGTTTTTCTCGCCGCATTCGCCCTGTTCCTCCGGGCGCTCCATCCCGGATACAAATTGGATGACAGCCCGGAAACCGTGGCGGCCTGCGTCACGCTGGGCGTCCAGCACCCGCCGGGGTTCCCCCTGCACACGCTCGCCGGGCGGCTGGCGTGCGCCCTGCCCGTGGGATCGCCGTACTTCCGGGTCAACCTGCTGGCCGCGGCCTGCGGCGCCGGGTGCTGTGCGGCGCTGGGCCCGGCCGGCGGGCTGGCGCTGGCCGGCACGACCCTGTTCCGCGAGACGGCCGTCGCCGCCAAGGGGGGCCTCTACACCCTCACGCTTCTCCTCCTCCTGGCCGGGCTCCTCGGGGCGGTCCGGTCCCCCCGGTCGGTCGCCCCATGGCTGTTCGCGGGGCTGGGCGGAGCGGTGCACTGGATGACCGTGATCTGCTGGCTCCCCGCGCTCGGCTGGCTGGCGGGGCGGTGGACCACCCGGCGTGCCCTGCTGGCCGCCGGCATTCTCGCCCTCGGCCTCTCGCCGTACCTCGCCCTGCCGTTGCGGGAGGGTGCCGGCGTCGTGTTCGGCGATCCCGCCCGGGCGGGCGGATTCCTCGACATTCTCCTGCGCCGCGACCTGCTGGCCCCCGTGACCGCCAAGCCGCCCGCGCTCGCGGGAATCCAGGCGCTGTGGAACCTCTTCGTCCCCCTGCGCGAAGGGGGGCTGTGGTTCCTCCTGCTGGCGGTTCCCGGGGCGCTGGCGCTCCGGCGCCGCGACCGCCGCCTGGCGCTGGCGCTGGCGGGGGGCACCGCGGGCACCATCCTCGCGGTGGCCGCCATCGCCAACCCGATCCACGGACGGACCGGCGAGCTGGTGCTCTGGTTCACCGCCCCGTTCCTGCTCCCCGTGCTCGCGGCCGCCGCGGCGTGTGCCGGTGCCGCGCCGGACCTGGCGGGTGACCGGCGGGCCCCGGCGCGGACGGTCCTGCTGGCCGCGGTCACCACGGTCATTCTCCTCAACGGGGCCGGCCGGTTCCTGCCGACCGACCATTCCCATGACTACCTCGGGCATGACTTCGGGCGGAACATGACGGCGGGCCTCCCGCCCGGCGCGGTCCTGCTGACCGAGATGGAATTCAACGGGCTCCCCGCCCTCGCCGCCCGGTATGTGGACGGGTCCGCGCTGACCGTGGTGGTGACCAACCCGTTCCTGACGCGGGACTGGGGCTGGCGCCGGCTGGCCCGAACGCTTCCCGCCGCCGACCCGATCGCGGCCCGCCCCGAGCCGCCCGACCTCCGCGTGGTCGCCCTGGCCGACGCCCTGCTGGCGACGGGGCCCGCGTGGACGACGCTGACCACGGTCTTCCCGGCCCTCAAGCCCCGGCTCCGGCCCGCCGGGCTCCTCCAGCGGGTCCTCCCGGCGGGCGCCACCGCGGACCGGCCCGCCGCGCCCGAGGTGGACCGGGTCCTGCGCCGGTTCACCCTGCGCGGCCTGTTCGACCACCCCCTCGTCCGGGACCGGCTGACCCGGGGCGTCCTCG
>JAHFSL010000408.1 GCA_023265785.1 Candidatus Coatesiibacteriota bacterium
TGTGCTTCAACTCGCCGAGGAGCTTGTCCTTGACGGCCTCATAGGACGCTTCGTGGGTGTCGCGCTGGAATCCCAGCCCGGCCTTGTCCAGGTCCTTGGTGCCCACATTCGAGGTCATGATCAGGACGGTGTTCTTGAAGTCCACGGTCCGTCCGTGGGCATCGGTGAGGCGCCCGTCCTCCAGGATTTGGAGCAGGAGGTTGAAGACGTCCGGATGGGCCTTCTCGATCTCGTCAAAGAGGACCACCGAGTACGGACGGCGCCGGACCTTTTCGGACAGTTGGCCGCCCTCGTCGTGGCCGATGTAGCCCGGGGGCGCGCCCACGAGCCGGGAGATCGCGAACTTTTCCATGTATTCCGACATGTCAATCCGGATCAGGGCGTCCTCGCTCTCGAACAGGAAGGCGGCCAGGGCCCGGGCCAGCTCGGTCTTGCCCACGCCCGTGGGGCCCAGGAAGATGAACGAGCCGATCGGCTTGCGGGCACTGCCCACGCCGGCCCGGGACCGCCGGATGGCGCGGGAGACGGCCGACACCGACTCGTGCTGGCCGACGATGCGCTTGTGGAGTTCGTCCTCCATCCGCAGGAGTTTCTCGGATTCTTTTTCCTCAAGTTTGAAGGCCGGGATGCCGGTCCACTTGGAGACGATGTAGGCGATGTCCTCCTCGGTGACCGTGACCTCGGTCTTGCGCCGAGCCTCTTCCCAGCCCTTCCGCTTGGCGTCATAGGTGTCGCGCAGTTCCCGGATGACATCGCGCAGTTTGGCCGCGCGCTCGAACTCCTGCATCCGGATCGCCTGCTCCTTGTCCTTGGTGACTTCCTCGATCTGTTTCTCGATTTCCTTCACCTCGGTGGGCACGATCGTGGTCCGCAGGCGCGCCCGGGCGCCCGACTCGTCAATCAGGTCAATGGCCTTGTCCGGCAGGAATCTCCCCGAGATATACCGATCGGAGAGCACCGCCGACGCCTTGACGGCCTCATCGGTGTACCGCACCTTGTGGTGCTTTTCGTACCGGCTCTGGAGGCCCTTCAGGATTTCAACCGTCTGCTCGACATTGGGCGGGTCCACGGTGATCGGCTGGAACCGGCGCTCGATGGCCCCATCCTTCTCAATGTATTTCCGGTATTCCTCGAGGGTCGTGGCGCCGATGCACTGGAGCTCGCCCCGCGACAGGGCGGGCTTCAGCATGTTGGAGGCGTCAATGGCGCCCTCGGCGGCGCCGGCGCCCACCAGCGTGTGCAACTCATCAATGAAGAGGATGATCTGGTTCGAGGCGTGGCGAATTTCATTCATGATCGCCTTGAGCCGCTCTTCGAACTCGCCCCGGTACTTGGTGCCCGCCACGATGGCGCCCAGGTCGAGCGTCACGACCCGCTTGTTCAGGAGCGGCTCGGGCACATTGCCGGCCACGATGTTCTGGGCCAGCCCCTCCACAATGGCGGTCTTGCCCACGCCGGGCTCGCCGATCAGCACGGGATTATTCTTGGTGCGGCGCGACAGGACCTGGATCAGCCGCTCGATCTCGTTCTCCCGGCCGATGACAGGGTCCAGTTTGGCGTCCCGCGCCAGAGCGGTCAGGTCCCGGCCAAAGGTGTCCAGCGCGGTGGTCTTGGTCTTGGTCGCCCCCGCGGCGTAGTGGCTGACGGTGCCGCCCAGCAGGCCGATCGTGACTTCGCGAGCCCGGGTGAGGGTCACCCCGAACGAATTGAGTACGCGGGCCGCAATGCCTTCGCCCTCCCGGATCAGCCCCAGGAGGATGTGTTCCGTATCTATATAGTTATGGCCGAGGTTCTGGGCCTCTTCCTGGGCCAGTTCCAGGACCTTCTTTGCCGTCATTGAGAACTCCACCTTGCCCAGCGTCAGGGTGCCGCCGGTGGAGGCCACGAGTTTCTCGACCTCATGGCGCAGTTTGGCCAGGTCCACATTAAGGTTCTCGAGCACGGCCACCGCGACTCCGTTGCCCTCACGGATGATGCCCAGCAGGACATGCTCGGTGCCGATGTAGTCGTGGTCCAGCCGGATCGCCTCTTCCCGGGCGTAGGCGATCGCTTTCCGGGCGCGTTCAGCGAACCGGTCGTACATCCTGTTTCCCCTGCAAAAAGCGTAACAGATTCGCTATTTTCTGTCTACCGCGCTCCAGAATTCAGGGCTTTCCTCGGCGAATCGCCAGACCGCGATGCCGTCCAACCCGGCCAGCCGGGCGAGGTCCATCTTGGTCCGCAGGGCCGCGGGGTCCTCGTACCAGACCTGGTGCGTCACGCCATCCTCGGTATAGGTGAAGTGGATGGCGGCCTGCTCCGCATCGTGCACAAGGGACGCGCCCTTCCTGTGGGCCAGGTCGGGTGCCTCGCGCGCGGTCACTTCCTCCGCGGCGCCGGGTTTCTCCCAGTCATAGCCGTACACAGGGATGCCGATCTGGATCTTGGCGGGCGCAACCTGTGTGACGGCGAAGGCGATGATCGCCTTGTACCAGTCCAGCGGGGCGATCGGCCCCGCCTCACTGCTGTCCTCCTTGAAGTCGTAGGCCATGATCCGCAGGCGATCCACGGCGGCGCCCAGCACCTTCCAGTCCTGCGCCTGCGGCCCGTCCCAATCGCCGGGCTCCGCCGTCTTGGCGTGGACGGCCATCGTGAGCATCTTGCCCTGCGCGTGCAGGGCCGCACCGAGCCCGGTCATGAAGGCGGAGATGGCCGGCCGATCCTCCGGCTTAAACGACTCGTAATCCATGTCGAGACCGTCGTAGCCGTGCTCCACGGCCAGTGCGACCAGCGCCTTGATGTGCGCCGCGCGGAGGGCTGGACTGCGGATGATGGTCTTGTCGGCGTCCTTGTACTTCTCGGGCGGCCCGCCCAGGCAGGGGAGAAGCTTGATACCATGCGCCCGGCAGACCGCCTTGACCAGCGGCTCGACCTGTTCGAGGCTCTTGGCATTCGGATTGGTGGGCGGGTCGGGCTCGTAGGCGGTGACGCTCCCATCGGGCAGGGGATAAAACCAGAACGGCGAGATCTCCGCGAACCGGTCCGCGTGGTTGTAGAAAGTGGCCAGTGAGTTCTGGAAATCGTAGTTGAAGGCCACCCACCCCGTGACATGCACCGGTCGTGGAGCCGGCTCCGCCGCTCGTCCTAAATGGCACATCGCCAGGAGGGGGACGAACGCCAGGAGGCGCCAGTGGCTGGACATTGGCGCCAGTCTAACCCCGG
>JAHFSL010000409.1 GCA_023265785.1 Candidatus Coatesiibacteriota bacterium
CCGCCGCCACCGCGTCCCCCGCGGCGCGGCCCGGCTCCCACGCGGGATGCAGGAACGCCGCCCAGCGGGGCGTCTGCCCACCCGGGGACGTGGTGGCCACCGGGAAGTTCACGAGGACGAGGGCGGCCCAGCCTGCGAGCAGCCATCGGTCAAGCCGCATGCGGGAATTACGATATCACGCAATCGCGTTGCTACAATCGGTTTCACCGTGTCCGACCTCGCCGACCTCATGGCGGCCCGGCGCCTCAAGCTCGACCGCCTCACCGCCCGGGGGGTCACGCCGTACCCCTGGACCTACGCCGCGACGCACCGCCTCGGGGTGGTCCACACCGCCTTCGCCACCGCCGGGCCCGAGGAGGGTGCGGAGGAGGTCGCGGTGTGCGGCCGCATCATGGCCTGGCGCGGCCACGGGAAGACCGCCTTCGCCCATCTCGAGGACGCCACGGGCCGCCTCCAGTTCTACTGCCGCCAGGATGTGCTTGGCGAGGCGGCCTTCGCCGCCCTGGACGACCTGGATGTCGGCGATTTTGCCGGCGTGCGCGGCCCCGTGTTCCGGACCCGGACGGGCGAACTGACCGTCAAGGCGCGCGCGGTGGACATCCTGGCCAAGTCCCTGCGGCCCCTGCCCGAGAAGTGGCACGGGCTCAAGGACGAGGAGCTCCGGTGGCGCCACCGCGCGGTGGACCTGGCGGCCAACGCGGATTCCCGCCGGGTCTTCCGGATCCGGTCCCGGGCCACCTCCCTGATCCGCGAGTTCCTGGACGGGCGGGGGTACATGGAAGTGGAAACGCCCGTCCTCCAACCGCTCTACGGCGGGGCGGAAGCCACCCCCTTCACGACCCACTATGAAAGCCTGGATGCCACCTTCTATTTGCGCATCTCCAACGAGCTGTACCTCAAGCGCCTGCTGGTGGGCGGCCTCGACCGGGTCTACGAATTTTCCCGCAATTTCCGGAACGAAGGGCTGGACCGCACCCACTCGCCGGAATTCACCCTGCTGGAATTGTACGAGGCCTATGCGGATTACGGCGACATGATGCGGCTGACCGAGGAACTCTTCCGGCGCGTGGTGACCGCCGTGAACACGGAATTCAACGGGACCGCGGAACCCGTCCTCACCTACCAGGGGGCGCGGCTGGATTTAGGTTCGCCCTGGCACCGCCTGCCGTTCGTGCCGGCGCTCGCCGCGAAACTGGGGTTTGACCCCCTCGGGGCAACGGACGACGCCCTGCGCACCGCCGCGCGGGCCGCGCATGTGGCCGACGTGGACCGCCATTCGCGGCCCAAGCTCCTCGACAAGCTGTTCAGCGCGCTTGTCCAGGACGGGCTGACGGGTCCCGCCTTCGTCACCGACCACCCGCTGGAACTGACGCCGCTCGCCAAGGCCCACCGGGAGGATCCACGGCTGGTGGAGCGGTTTGAACCCATCATTGCGGGATTCGAGATCGGCAACGCGTTCTCCGAACTCAACGACCCGGTCGAGCAGCGCCGGCGGTTTGACGCCCAGGCGGCGTTGCGCGCGGCCGGTGACGCCGAAGCCCACGCACTCGACGAGGAATATCTCCAGACGATGGAGCAGGGCATGCCTCCCGCCGGGGGGCTGGGAATCGGCGTGGACCGGTTCATCATGCTCCTGTGCGATGTCACCACGATCCGCGACGTGGTGCTCTTCCCGCAACTGCGTCCCGGCGCCCCATGAACCTGCCGCCCTACGAGCGGTGGCTGGCGCTGAAACTGCTCCTGCGCGCCCACCGCCAGCGGTTCATTCCCGTGGTCGCGGTGCTGGCCGTGGCCGGGGTGGCCTTGGGAGTCGCGGCCCTCATCGTGGTCATCGCGGTCATGAGCGGGTTCGAGCGCGACCTGCAGGCCAAGATCACCGCCATGAGCGCCCATGTCTGGGTCCAGCCGGCCATGGCGGACGCGGACGCGGGAACCGGCGGTGCCCTGGCCACGGCGGCGGCCCTCCCGGGGGTCAATGGCTCCGGGTTGTATGCCTCCACCCAGTCCCTGCTCCAATCGTCGCGGGGGTCCACCGGCGCGGTGCTCTTTGGCCTGGACGCGGGGGCCGCCCGGGATGTCGTGGACCTCGGCCGCCACCTGGCCGCCGGGCGCCTCCCCGACTTCAGCGGCGCCGCCCCGGAAATCGTGCTGGGCACGGAACTCGCCCAGTCGCTGGGCACGTTTCCCGGCGATGTCGTCCTGCTTCTGACGGCCCGGAGCATGGCCCAGACGATTCCCAACCTCCTGCGGGTTCGCGTGGCAGGACTCTTTGAGGTCGGGATGTATGAATACGACGCGCACACCGCCTACCTGCCGCTGGGAACCCTGCGGCGGTTCCTGGGCCACGGGACCCCGGCGGGGGCCATCCTGCGGGTGAGCGACATGTTCCGGGCGCCGTCCATCGCGCAGGCGGCGCGCAAGGCGCTGGCCCCCCGGTTCACGGCGCGCGACTGGCTCTCGCTCAACCGCAATCTCTTCTTCGCCATCCGGACCGAGAAGGCCGTGATGTTCCTGATCCTGCTCACCATCGTCACCGTGGCGGCCTTAAATATCACGAGCAGCCTGATCATGACCGTGATGGAAAAGACCCGGGCCATCGGGGTCCTGGCCACCCTGGGGGTGCCCCCGGCGCGCATCGCCCGGATCTTCATCCTGCAGGGGACCCTGGTCGGCGCCGTCGGCGTGGGCGCGGGAGTCCTCGTCGGACTGGCGGTGTGCGCCTTCATCGCCGTGTATCCCCTCCAGCTTCCCGGCGGGGGCAGTGTGTATTACCTCAGCACCCTGCCGGTGCGGATGAACTGGTGGCTGGACCTGGCGGTCATCCCGGGCGTGGCTCTTGCGCTCTGCGTGGCCGCCTCCTGGTATCCCGCGCGCCAGGCATCACATCTTGATCCCGTCGAGGCCGTCCGCTATGAGTGAACCGGTCCTGGTGGCGGAGGGATTGGGCAAGGGGTTTGAGCGGCCCGCCCCCGTGGTCGCCCTGCGCGGGGTGGCGTGCCGGATCCTCCCGGGCGAGTTCGTAGCGCTCGCCGGCCCCTCGGGGTCCGGAAAGAGCACCCTCCTCTCGCTCGCGGGCGGCCTCCTGACACCCAGCGCCGGCCGGATCGCGGTCGAAGGCGTTGAACCCGCCTCGCTGGATGCCGCCGGGAGGGCGCGCCAGCGCAACCTGCGGATCGGATTTGTC
>JAHFSL010000410.1 GCA_023265785.1 Candidatus Coatesiibacteriota bacterium
TCAAGCCGGGGGAGGAGTGGAAATCGGCGAGCCGGCGGATGCTGATCCTGCCGCAGGAGGAGATTGACCTCGACAAGTTCTACCGCCTCGCGGATGAGGGGACCCAGGCGGGCGAGCCGGCCTGGCATCTCATCATGCGCGTGGAGCCGTTCAAGCGCTCGCTGGCCTCGGGTGCCCAGCTGGACCTCTCGGGAACCGGGGAAGTCTGGATCGCCCGCAAGGACGGCCGCATCCTGAAGGCGACGGAAATCCTTGATGGACAGTGGCGCGACGAGAAATTGTCCAGGGAGGCCGGCCGGTTCGCGCAGGCAGTGACCCTCCTGGAAGCCGCCTCTGCTCCCGCGGACCTGCCCCAGCTCCTGCAGGCCGCGCCCGCTGCCGCCGCGGCGGCGCCCAGGCCGCCCGGCGTTCCGGCGCCCGCCACACCGCAGCCCCCCACCACGGCTCCCCCGGCAGCGGCCCCCGCGACAGCGGCGCCACCACCCCCGGTTCCGGCCCCGATGAATGCCGCTTCTCCCGCGACCCGGCCCGCGCCCGGGACTCCGGCAGTCGCGTCCGCTTCAGCGGCCCTGCTCGAGCGGATCGTGTTCGTCAGCCACGCGACCGGCAAGCGGGAAGTCTGGTCCGTGGCGCCCGATGGCACGGGCAAGAGGGCGCTCTCCGGGTTCGCCTGGGAGCACTGGTCGCCCTCGCTTGACCAGGACGGGCGGATCCTGGCCTGCGCTTCGCGCCGCGCCACGGGGGTCAATCTCTGGACCCTGAACCTGGCCACCGGTGATGCGACCGCCCTGACTTCATTTGGTGAGCGCGACGAGATCGAGTCCGCCTGGGCGTTCGGCGGCCAACGTCTGGTCCTGCTCAAGGCGGGGAAGATCTGGGTCATTCACCCGGACGGGTTCAACCTCCAGAGTCTCGCCGTGGGCGCCCGCGCCACGGCATTTGCCGCCACCCCGAAATCGTCGCGGATCGCGGTGGTCGTCACCGAACTGAACCAGTACCGGATCGTCACGGTGGATGTCGTGAGCGGGGCGGTCCACAATCTCCTTGAGGGTGACCAACCCTCCTGGTCGCCCGACGGCGCCCGGCTGGCCTACCGCTCGGGCGATTCCCTCGGGGTGGTCAATGCGGACGGAACCAATCCTCGCCTGATCCTGAAAGGCCCGTTCGCGGAGACCCCCCTGCTCTGGACCCCGAACGGACAGAAGATCATCCTGACGAAGGTGGATCCCGCGGGCGAGAACGTCATTGCCGCCGGTGACCAGCCGGGGCAAACTCCGACCCGCGTGACGGCCAACGGAGGGACCGCGCTTGCGGTGTCCCCCGCGGGTGACCGGGTGGTGTACAGCCTGCACGGCGACCTGTGGACGGCGACCATGGATGCCGCCACACACGCCCCGCTCACGGCGGACGGCATGTCCGAAGGCCCGGTCTGGTGGGGGAAACACTATGTTCCGTAACCGCGTGCTCCCGCTCACCGTCTGCGCGCTGGTTGCCCTGGCGGCCATGACCGGCTGTCGGAGCCATGAACCGGCCAAGGTTGACAAGAAGCCCGAGAAAAAGGGGCCGACCCTGCCCATCGGCACCCTGCTGTATTCCTCCCAGGGGGGACTCTGGAAGCTCGCGCGCGGTTCGGGGGCCGAACAGGTCCTGGCCGGTCCGGCCTGGTTTCCGGCCATCAACCCTGATGTGAACGAGGCGGCGTGCTGGGTGGACTTGGGCGGCGAAATGGCGCTGGAGATCGTCAACCTGGTCAGCCGGGCGAGCGTCCGGGCGGGCCAGTGGAAGAGCCTGGGGTCGCTGG
Organism: Candidatus Coatesiibacteriota bacterium; assembly: GCA_023265785.1. Classification (GTDB taxonomy): domain Bacteria; phylum Oederibacteriota; class CAKKQC01; order CAKKQC01; family CAKKQC01; genus JAHFSL01. Next base: position 1,802 of record JAHFSL010000410.1, read on the forward strand.
GCCGCAACCTCAACCTCCGGAACGCCCCCGCCTGGGTCCCGGGGCACGACAGCATCCTCTTTGCGGACGGGCGGCAGATCTGGCAGGTGGACGCCGACGGTGGCAACCTCCAGACCGTCTACGAGCACCCGGACGGGGGCTGTTACAGCGTGACCGTATCCCCGGCCGGAGACCGGCTGGCGTTCGTGGGGGTGACCGAGAAGGAGCAGAACCTCTGGACCTTTTCGCTCAAGACCCGCAAGGCTCAGGCCCTGACGGATTTCACGCTCGACAAGGGGGCCGTCGGCGGCCCGGCCTGGTCACCCAAGGGCGACCGGATCGCATTCGTCCTGTACAAGGCCGAGGAATCCAATATCTACATGATGCCCGCGGACGGGGGAACGCCCATGATGACCACCAAGGAAGGCCGGACGAATTCCCCCTGTTGGGATCCCACCGGCCGGAAACTCGCCGTCAGTTCGGGCACCCAGAACCCCCTGCTGTGGCAGGTGGCGCTGATCAACCCCGACGACAGCAAGTTCCTCGAACAGCTCACCACCGCCCCCGCCGGGGCCTTCGCGCCCTCCATCGCGGGCGCATGGTAAGATCGGCTTTCTTCGCCTGAACAATCTTTAGCCTGAAGGGGGTTCCCTCGTGACGACCAATGTGGCGGACCGCATGACCGGCGTGGATTTCGAGAAAATGAATTCGCAGGAACTGCTGGCCTGGGGACTCAAGGAATTCGGCAACAAGATCGCCCTGGCCTCAAGCTTCGGCGCCGAGGATGTCGTCCTGATTGACATGATTGTCAAGATCCGGAAGGACGCCCGCATCTTCAGCCTGGACACCGGCCGCCTGCCGCAGGCCACCTACGACGTCATGCACGAAATCCAGCACAAGTACGGTATCGCCATTGAGGTCATGTTCCCTGATACGGAGAAGACCCAGGCCATGGTCCGCGGCAAGGGGATGAACTCCTTCTATGAGTCCATCGAGAACCGGAAGGAATGCTGCAACATCCGCAAGGTGGAGCCCCTCAAGAAGCTCCTCGCGACCTGCGAGGCGTGGATCACCGGCCTGCGCCGCGAGCAGAATGTCACCCGCGCCGCCGTGGCCAAGGCCGAGGTGGACAAGGGCTTCGGCGGGATCCTGAAGCTGAACCCGCTGGCCGACTGGACCTCGAAGCAGACCTGGGACTACATCAAGGAGCACGGTGTGCCGTACAACAAACTGCACGACCGGAACTACCCCTCCATCGGCTGTGAGCCGTGCACCCGCGCCATCAAGGCGGGCGAGGACGAGCGGGCCGGCCGGTGGTGGTGGGAGAATCCCGACAGCAAGGAATGCGGCCTGCACGTCAAGCGGAACTGATTCCCGCCCGGCGGCGGAGCGG
>JAHFSL010000054.1 GCA_023265785.1 Candidatus Coatesiibacteriota bacterium
TGTGTCCCGGTTCTCGCGGTGGCAATCTCGGACCCCTCGCCAGCCGTGCGTCGCGCCGCCCTGGACGTCTTGTTCCGGATCGGCCCGCAGGCCCAGGAGGCGGTGACGGCCGTCGCGGTTGCGCTGGGTGACGCCTCGCCGGACGTGCGCACCATGGCTGCCGCAGTACTGGGACGGCTGGGGCTCGCCGCCTCGGCGACACTCCCGGCCCTGTTGCGGGTGCTGGACGATCCGGTGCAGGCGCCCGGGACCCGGTCCGCCGTCGCCGCCGCGATCGGCAGGATGGGTCCGGGCGCGGCGCGCGCCGTGCCCTCGCTCGCCCGGGCGGCGGGGGATTCCGATCCGGCGGTGCGTGCGGAAGCCGTCAGGGCACTGGGCGGGATTGGTCGGCGGGCCGCTCCGGCGGTGCCGGCGCTCGTCGGGGCGCTGGAGGGAGACCGGGAACCGGTCGTTCGCCGGCTGGCCGCCGAATCGCTCTCCCCGATCGGGCGACTGGCGGCCGTGGCGGTGCCCGCGCTCTTGCGGGCGGCCCGGGATCCCGACCGGGACCTGGCCCGGACGGCCACTCTCACGCTTAGCCAGGTCGGTCCCGGTGCCCGCGCCCACCTGCCGCTCCTCATCCGGCTGCTTGCCGATCCCGATCCGGAGATGCGCGGGAACGCGGCCTGGGTGCTGGGCATGGTCGGGAAGGACGCCGCGGAGGCGGCGCCCGCGCTCGTCGATGCCCTCCGCGACCGGGCAGTCGCCCGGAAAGCCGCCACCGCGCTCGGTCGTGTGGGGCCGGCGGCCGTACCGGCGCTCGCGCGCGCGCTGGAGGATCCCGATCCAGGCGTGGCGAGTACCGCGGCGATCGTGCTCGAGCGGATTGGAACGCCCCCCGCACGCCGCGCCCTCGAGGCGCACAGCGCCGCCAGGCGGTGAGCGCCGCGGCGACGAACCTCGCGTCGGCGCAAGCTGGTGCGAGTTCAACTCTCGCCCCCGCAGTCATTATCGACTTGCCTCGTGTTCGGATTATAGCCATAATCATGGCTAGAACCGGGTAAGGAGGATGCCATGAGATTTGCAACGGTCGCCGAGACCAAGAACGGACTGTCGTCACTCTTGGAGCGCGCCCACCGGCGGCGGGAGCCGATCCTGGTGACGCGGCATGGAAAGCCCTACGCTCTGATCCGCCCCATCGAAAGCCGAGATCTCGAAGGGGAGGAATGGTCCCGCCTGGCGCGCAGGGCGCTTGCAAAGGCCTGGGCCGGAGACGACGATCGCTACTACGACTACCTTAAATAGACGAGGCGACATCATTGTCGTTGAGATCGCGTATTCCGACGCGAGCGGTTCGAAGCCCCGGCCCGTGGTCGTGATGAGTCGGGAATCTTTCCACCGCCGCCTTCCTGATCTGATCGTGGCCCCGATCACCAGTCGGCCACGCCATGTTGGGCATCCCGGCCCCGGGGATGTTCCAATCACCGGGTGGAAGGCCGCGGGCCTGCGGTATCCCAGCGCTGTTCGAGCAGGCAAAATCCTCGCCGTGGACAAGGAGATCATCCGGAAAAAGATTGGGCGACTCCCTGCCGAATCATTGGTTGCAGTAGAGCAAGTCCTGCGCGATGCGTTGGGCCTTGGGGGGATGACCGGGCGGCGATCGGGCCGCGTATAATCCGCCGATGGAGATCGCGGCGGCGGTCATAGGTATCGGCTTGCCGGGAGGTGCCGCAGTGGAGGTGGAGGACCGGGCGTACGAAGGGTCGCTCGACCGCCGGAAGGCCTCGCTGATCCAATCCCGGCGGTTCCTGGCGCAGTTCACCGCCTAGATGCCCGCCCCCGCCGCCATCCCCGTCAGCAGTCCGTGGGACGGGACCGTCATTGGCGAGGTGATGGCGGCGGACGCCGCGACGGTGGACCGGGCGGTGGTGACGGCACAGGCGGGGTTTCAGGCCTGGAGCCGGATTCCGGTCAAGGACCGGGCCCAGGTGCTGTTCCGGTTCAAGGCGCTGGTGGAACGGGACCTCAAGGGGCTGGCCGCGCTCATTGCCCGGGAAAACGGCAAGACGGAGGCCGAAGCGGAAGCCGAACTGCGCAAGGGGGTTGAAGTGGTGGAGTACGCCACCGCCCTGCCCCACCTGGGCGCGGGAGAATTCCTCGAGGTGTCCTCCGGCGTGGACGGCTGGTCACGGCGGCTCCCGCTGGGCGTGGTGGCGGGGATCACGCCGTTCAACTTCCCGGCCATGGTGCCCATGTGGATGTTTCCCATCGCGCTGGCCTGCGGCAACGCCTTTATCCTCAAGCCCTCCGAGCAGGTGCCACTGACGCCGGTCCGGCTGGGGGAGTTGCTGGCCGAGGCCGGCCTGCCGGCCGGGGTCTTCTCGGTGGTGCAGGGCGACCGCGAGACGGTCGGCCACCTGCTGGACCACCCGGGGGTGGAGGCCGTCGCGTTCGTGGGCTCCACTCCGGTGGCGCGGGAGGTCCAGCGCCGGGCCGCACTGGCCGGCAAGCGGGCGCTGGCCCTCGGCGGGGCCAAGAACCACCTCGTGATCCTGCCGGATGCCGAGCCGGACCTCACGGTGGCCAATGTCGTGGCCTCGGTGACGGGGTGTGCGGGCCAGCGGTGCATGGCGGCCAGCGTGCTCGTGGCGGTGGGCGCGTGCGAGCCGCTCCTCGACCGAATCGTGGCCGAGGCGGGCAAGGTTCGCCCGGGGATCGAGATGGGTGCGGTCATCTCCGGAACGGCGAAGGCCCGGATCGAGGCGGCCATCGCCCGGGCGGCCGCGGAGGGCGCCGCCGTCCGGCTGGATGGCCGGGGGGCCGTCGTGCCGGGCAAGGCGGGAGGCTGGTATGTCGGACCCACCGTCCTGGACCGGGTGAAGCCGGAGGCAGACTGTGCGACCGAGGAGATTTTCGGCCCGGTCCTGACGATCCTGCGGGCCGCAACCCTGGACGAGGCCATCGGACTGGTGAATCGGCTTCCGTTTGGCAATGCGGCCTCGATCTACACCCGGTCGGGCGGCGCGGCGCACCGGTTTGCCGCGGGCGTCAATGTCGGGATGGTGGGGGTCAACCTTGGCGTCCCCGTGCCGCGCGAGCCGTTTTCCTTCGGCGGATGGAACCAGTCCCGGTTCGGGGCGGGTGACATCACCGGGGGGGATGGCATCCGGTTCTGGTCCAAGCTCAAGAAGGTGACCCAGCGCTGGCCGGAGGACCCGGGCGGCGGCCTGCCGGGGTGGCACTGATGCGCGCCGCCGTCTACGAGGGACGAGGCGCGGTGGCGGTACGGGAGGTTCCCGAGCCCGCCTGCGAGCCGGGCGGCGTGGTCCTGGAAGTTGAGGCGTGCGGGGTCTGCGGGGTGGACCTCCGGACCTTCCGCAACGGGGATGCCAAGATCACTCCGCCCCGGGTCCTGGGCCACGAGTGCGTGGGCCGGGTGGTGCAGAGTCGCGCCGACGCCCCGGGCGCTCCGGTGGTCGGCGACCGGGTGGCCGTGTATGTGCCGGTGCCGTGCGGGTCCTGCGTGTACTGCCGGGCCAACCGGGCCAACCTGTGCGACCGGCGCACCACGCTGGCCTACCAGCATGACGGTGGGTTGGCCCGGTTCATGCCAATTCCCGCGGCGTCGGTCCGGTGGGGCAGTCTGGTCAGGGTCTCCGCGGACCTCCCGGCTTCGCGGCTGGCGCTTGCCGAACCCCTCGGGTGCGTGGTCAACGCCCACGGCCGGCTCCGCATCGGGCCCGAGGATACGGTGGCCGTGATCGGTGCCGGACCCATCGGGGTCCTGCATGCCGTACTGGCGCGGATGGAGCGGGCCAAAATGGTGTGGCTTGTTGATTCCTCGGCGCCGCGGCTCGCGCTGGCCGCGCCGTTCGGGTTCGACGGGACCGTGGTGGCGCGCGGCCGGGAGCACCTGGACGCCCTGCGCGACCTGACGGGCGGCCGGGGGCCCACCGTGGTTATCGTGGCCTGCGGGGTGGCGGCCGCGCAGGCCGAAGCCCTGGAGATGGCGGCCAAGGGCGGTCGGGTCAACTTCTTCGGCGGCCTGCCCAAATCGGCGCCCATGGCGGAACTCAACGCCAACCACTTTCACTACAAGGAACTCGAGGTGTCGGGCTCGTATTCCGAAAAGCTGGACGACTTCCGGCGGGCGGTGGCCCTGGTCCAGGACCCGGCGTTTCCCGCCGACCGGATTGTGACCCACGAACTGCCCCTGGAGCGCATGCCCGAGGCATTTGGCCTGATGGAGTCAGGCGCCGCCCTCAAGGTCTGCATCCGCCCGGCATGAGCGATCCCGCGGGCCCCATGAGTGAGGTACGGTCTCCTGCCACGGGGGAGGTCGTCGGCCGGGTGCCCCGGATGGGAATCCCCGAGGTGGACCGGGTGGTGCGGGCGGCCCATGCCGCCCAGCCCGCCTGGGCGGCGCTGACCCCCTATGACCGGGAGGCCGCCACTCGCCGGGCCACCGCCATGGCGAGGTCCCGGGCGGAGGCCATCGGCCGGCTGATGGCGCTCGAGCAGGGCAAGCCGTTCAACCAGTCGAAGTCCGAGGTGACCTCCTCGTGCGACCTCATTGATTACTATGCCGCCGAGGGACCGCGCATCGAGGGGAAGATTCTTCCCACGGAACGCGGCGACTACCGGTCCTTCGTGTCGTACCGGCCGGTGGGGGTCGCGGCCCTGATCACGCCCTGGAATTATCCGGTCGCCCTGCTGGCCTGGAAGCTGGGCCCCGCCCTGGCCGCCGGGTGCGCGGCGGTGGTCAAGCCCTCGCCGGTCACCCCGCTCTCGCCCTCGGCCTTCGTGGAGGCCCTGCTGGCCGGTGGCCTGCCGGCGGGACTGGTGGGGCTGGTGACGGGCGAGGGGCCCGAACCCGGGAAAGCGCTGGTGGCCCACCCGCTGGTCGACAAGGTGGCGATGACCGGATCCACGGCCACGGGCAAGGCGATCATGCGGGAGTTCGGGCCGACGCTCAAGCGGATCACCCTGGAGCTGGGCGGGTGCTGTCCGGCCATCGTCCTGCCCGACGCCGACCTGGACCTCACCGCGGAGGCCATCGCGTACAAGGGGTTCCGGAACATGGGCCAGTCGTGCTCCACCATCAACCGGGTCTACGCGCACCGGAGCATCCATGATGCGCTCGTGGAGAGAGTCGTGGGGCAGGCGAACAAGTTCCGGATCGGCGACGGGGTGACCGACGGGACCGTGGACCTGGGACCCATGGCGACGGCCGAATCGTTGGAAAAGGTGAAAGCCCATCTGGCCGACGCCCTGGCCCGGGGCGCGACCCTGGTCCATGGCGGGACGGGGCCCGCGGGTGAGGCGTTCGCCCGCGGCCACTTCTTCCTGCCCACGGTGCTGACGGGCATGACCCCGGCCATGCGGGTGGCGCATGAGGAAACCTTCGGCCCGCTGGTCCCCTTCGCCGCCTATGACGACCTCGACGAGGCGATCGCGCAGGCCAACGACACCCCGTACGGGCTCGTGTCCTACCTGTTCACCCGCGACACGGGGAAAGCGCAGGCGCTGGCCGAGCGGCTCGAGGCGGGAACGGTGTGCGTGAACCATGTCGCGGTCAACACGCACTACGGGCCGTATCAGGGCTGGAAGGAAAGCGGGTTCGGACTGGAGCTGGGACGGGACGCCATCTTCGAGTACCTCGATGTCCGGCATGTTAAGGTGCGGGGGTGACATTCATCCTGCTGGTGGTGTTGGGCGTTGGTCAGCCCGCCGTCGCGGCGCCCGTCACCGCTCCCGTTGCGGTCCGGGTGGATGCCGCCGCCGGCCGCCGGCCCATCTCCCCGTACCTGTACGGCCGGAACATGAACCTGTCGGGTGAAAAGGAATTCATGTGGAAGCAGGAGGGTGCCCTGGCGCTGGAGGCCGGACTCCGCATTTCGCGGGAGTCGGACGGGAACAATGGGACCAAGTACAACTGGCGCAATGATCTCTCCTCGCACCCCGATTGGTACAACAATGTCTATCCCCAGCACCGGGAGATCAGGGCACGCGCCATCCAGGACCGGTTCCCGGGCGTGGCCGGGCTCTTCGGCCTGCCGGTCCTCGGGTGGGTCGCGAAAACGGACCAATTCAATGCCAACGAAAACAAGCTCGATCCCGGCCACAAGGACCCGCACCTCAATCTGTGCGGCGGCGGGGTGGCGACCCTCTACCTGGAGCCGACCACGCCGCGCGAGACCGTGGACGGACTGGACCACTGGTTCAAGCCCGGCGGGTTGGGGCTGGACCCCGCGCGGTTCCCGTTCTGGCACCTGGACAACGAGCCGGAGTGCTGGCGCGGGACCCATCACGACATCTCCGGCACGCTCATGACGGGCGAGGAGGCGGTTCAGAAGTATGTCGCGGTCGCGCGGGAGGTCCGGACCCGCTACCCGGCCCTGAAGCTGATGGCCCCCGGCTTTGCCTCCGAATGGTTCTGGTGGAACTGGTCCGACCACAATTGCGTGGGCGGCATGCCCTGGATGCAGTACTTCATCAAGCGCATGGCGGAGGAGAGCAAGGCGTACGGAAAGCCACTCCTCGACCTGGTGGACATCCACACCTATATTGACGACAACGGGCCCGATGAAGCCGTCCTGATGCAACACCGGACCTGGTACGACCCGACCTACACCAGTCCCTCGGCCAACGGGTGCAAGCGGTTCCCGGATTGCGGGTGGCACGACGACCAAAAGGTGGAGATGGTGCTGGCCCGGATTGAGGGCTGGCTGGACCAGTCCTTCGGCCCCGGCCACGGGATCGGGATCGCCACCACGGAAAGCGGGGCGCATTCCGACCATGCCATGGTCCGGGCCCTCTGGTATGCCTCCCATCTGGGAACGTTCGCGGATCACGGCGTGCAGGTCTTCACGCCCTGGTTCTGGTCGGATGAATTGTGGGAAGTTCTGCACCTGTTCAGCCGCTATGCGGGACCGGTCCGGGTGGCGGCCGAGTGCGCGGGGGAGCCGATGGTCTCCGGCTATGCCTCGGTGACGGAGGCGGGCGATCGGATGACCCTGATCCTCGTCAATCGCGAGGCCGACCCGGCCGGTCGCGTGGCCGATGTCAGCGTGGAGCACTTCGCGGCGCGGGATGGCAAGGCCACCACGCTGACTCTGGCCGGCCTGCCGGAGAAGCCCCGGACGTTCGCGTCCCATGCCCGCAATGCCCTGGTCCATGGCACCACGGCGGTTCGAGACGGCCATGCCCGGGTGGCCCTGCCGCCGCGCTCCATCACCGCACTCCTGCTCACCGCTTCCCGCTAGGCCCCCGCCGGTCCTGCCCCCGGCGGGGGGCCATCCTGTACGATAGTTTCGTGAAACGGCGCGCGATTCGCCACACGGAACCCGATCTGTTTGCGTCCGAGCCCGAACTCGAGCTGAAGGATGCCAAGCCGGTCTATGCGGTTTCAGACCTCACCGCCGAGATCAAGGCCCTCCTGGAAACCGCGCATCCGGGGGTGTACGTCCGGGGCGAAATATCCGGGTTCCGGCTCATCGGCGGGAGCGGGCACATGTATTTCGACCTCAAGGATGACAAGGATTTCATCAACGCCGCGTTCTTCCGGGGGTCCAACCGCAAGATCGGGTTCGACCTGGAGGATGGCATGGAGGTCATTGCCTACGGGCGGGTGTCCATGTTCCGGAGCCGGTGCCAGATCATTGTCGAGTCGCTGGAGCCGGCGGGCGCGGGCGCGCTCCAGCAGAGGATTGAGCAGTTGAAGAAGAAACTTGCCGCCGAGGGCCTCTTCGACGAGGCCCGCAAGCGGGAGATTCCCGCGTTCCCCCACCGGATCGCGCTGGTGACCTCCGCGGAAGGCGCGGCGGTTCGCGATTTCCTCAAGGTGACCCGCCGCCGGTTTCCCGGCCAGTCCATCGTCCTGTTTCCGGTGCTGGTCCAGGGGGAGGGCGCACCCGCCCAGATCGTGGAGGCCATCCGGGATGCCAACGCCCTGGGCGGGTTCGATGTCCTCGTCACCTGCCGGGGGGGCGGGTCGCTCGAGGACCTGATGGCGTTCAACGACGAGGGTGTGGCCCGCGCCATCGCAGCCTCGGCAATTCCCGTGGTCAACGGGGTGGGGCACGAGCCGGACACCACGATCGCGGACTATGTGGCGGACCGGCGGGCTGCCACGCCTTCGCAAGCCGCCGAATTCGTGACGCCCGACCGGGCCGACCTGCTCCGCGAGTTCCGTGACGCCCGCGGCCGGATGGAGCGGGGCCTGCGCGGCGTCGTGGAGGAGATGGCGCAGGCCGTGGACGAGGCCCGCGAGGGGCTGGCCGACGCGACGCGCGATCTCCTGCGGGGGCTCGCCGACACCCTGCGGGATTTCTCGACCCGGGTGCGCGCCGCCTCACCGGTCCAGGTCCTGGCCCGCCAGCGACAATTACTTGACCAGCTGGCCGCACGGCTGGGGACCGGTGCCACCCGCCGCGTGGCGGAGGCCCGCCACCGGTTTGCCGCGCTGGGCGGCCGGCTGGATGCGCTGTCGCCGCTTGCCGTGCTGAACCGCGGCTACGCCATCGCCTTTGCCCTGCCCGAGGGCGCCGTGCTCAAGGATGCCGGCCAGACCGCGCCGGGCCGTCGGATCCAGGTCCGGCTGGCCAGGGGCTCCGTGGATGCCGCGGTGGAGCGCGCCGGATGAAAGAGAAGGAGCCCGAGGTCAAGTTTGAGAAGTCGCTGGCCGAATTGCGAACCATCGTGGACCGGCTGGAGAAGGGCGAACTGGAACTCGACGAATCCCTGAAACTGTTTGAGCGCGGCGTGGGGCTTATCGCATCCTGCTCGACCCGGTTGGAGGACGCCCAGCGCCGTGTCGAGGTGGCGCTCAAGCAGAAAGACGGGAAGCGAGCGCTGAAGCCGTTTGAGGAGGAGCCCGGGGAGCCGGAGGGGGAGGCATGACCGCCCTGTCGTCCTATCTGGAAGAGAAACGCCTTGCCGTGGAAGCGGCCCTCCGGTCGGCCCTGCCGCCGGCGGAAGGCCCGGCGGCGCGCCTCCACGAGGCCATGACCTACTCGCTCATGGCGGGTGGCAAGCGGATCCGGCCGATCCTGGCGATCGCCGCCGCGGAGTCGTGTGGCGCGGACGCGGCGCGGGTCATGCCGGCGGCCTGTGCCCTTGAATTCATCCACACCTATTCGCTGGTCCACGACGACCTGCCGTGCATGGATAACGATGACCTGCGCCGTGGCCGGCCGACGAACCACAAGGTCTACGGTGAGACGATGGCCCTGCTGGCGGGTGACGGGCTCCTCACACACGCGTTCCGGTTGATTGCGGATAACGGGCACGTGCCCGGGGTGCCCGCCGGGGCGGTGGCCGAGGTGCTGGCCGTGGTGGCGGACGCGGCCGGGCCCACCGGGATGGTGGGCGGGCAGGCCGCCGATTGGCTGGCCGAGGGACGCGAAACGGGTGAGGCGGAGGTCGTCTACATTCACACGCACAAGACCGGCGCCATGATCCGCGCTTCGGTCCTGGTCGGGGCGATCCTGGCGGGGGCCCCGGAATCACGCCGGGCTGCGTTGGCGTCCTACGGCGAGAAGCTGGGCCTCCTCTTCCAAATTGTTGACGATTGCCTGAATGTTGAAGGCGATGCCGCCCGGTTGGGCAAGGCCACCGGGTCGGATGCCGCCCACAAGAAGGCGACCTTCCCCGCGGTGGCGGGACTGCCGGCAGCCAAGGCCCGGGCCGACGCCCTCGTGGCCGAGGCGCGGGGCGCGCTGGGGACCCTGAACGGGCATGGCGGGATGCTCGCTGACCTGGCCGAATTCGTTCGCCGGCGGGAGTCCTGATGGGCGTCCTCGGGCGCGTCAACCAGCCGGCGGACCTCCTGCGCCTCTCCCCGGCGGAGCTGGAGACGCTGGCCGGCGAGATCCGGGAGACGATCTGGCGGACCGTGGCGGCCAACCAGGGGCACCTGTCGTCCAACCTT
>JAHFSL010000411.1 GCA_023265785.1 Candidatus Coatesiibacteriota bacterium
GTACGGATAGAAGGTGGCGGGAGCGGTCGAGGACACGAGGTGCCCGTTCTCCGCGTTGGGCGCCTGGGTCCCCGAATCGTTGAAGGCCCCGCCCGCGCCCATGCCCGGATACCCCTTCAGGATCACCAGCGGCGCGGCGGAGGAGATGACCTTGTATGACTCGGCGATGGGCGGATCGAAAAACCACTGGCTGTTCGTGTTGATTTCCGCGGCGTCCAGCAGGCCCCAGGTCAGCGTGGCGGGGTCCCACTGGAAGATGAACGCGGCCGTCGGCGTCTGGGTCGAGGTGTTCACGAGGTACAGGCCGTCCGTGTACTGCGGGTAGGAGCACACGCGGGAATAGGTGTAGGAGGTGTACCCGGCGTAGGACAGGCTCGTGGTGCCCACGTAGGTCAGGTTGTCCATGTTGTTGCCGGCCGGGTTGGTGGCAAACTCCCAGAGCAGGGGCGCATTGGAGACCAGCTTGTAGATGTTATGGAACACCACCGGCAGGGTGGCGCAGGTGTTGTAGGCCACGGGAATGTAGAACGCGGGGGCCCGCTCGATGCCGCATCCGGAGATCCAGGACGCCCCGCCGCCCGTGCACGCGCCCGCGAAGGCCGCGATGGGCGGACTGGACCCGCCGCCGGCGGTCCAGGCGTCCGCGAGGTGGTTCTGCTCGTACAGGTTGAAGTTGCACTTCATGTTCAGCGGGAAGAATCCGAGCCAGTACCCCTGCGTGGCCAGGACGCCCGTGTTGCAGCACGCCCAGAAGTTGCTGTCCGCCGCGGCCACGCCGATGTAACTCGTGTACGTCGTGGGCAGGATGATGGCCGCGCTGTGCAGGAAGATCCGGGGCACCTGCGAATGGCCCGTTCCCCCCACGATCCCGGTGCGCCCCAACTCCATGACGGCCGCCCTGTTGAGCGCGATGGCCCCGGCGGTCGTCGTCGCCCGCACCCGGCCCTTCCAGCGCAATTCCACCGTGAGGCCCGGCGGCATGTCCAGGTTCCAGGTCAGCATGGTGTTCCCGCCGCCCACCAGCGGGCCCGGGGACGCCGCGGCACACCCCGAGGGCGTCATGGTCCACCCGCCGCACGGATCGTCGAACCCGTACCCCGGCGGCCAGGCCTCGATCTCGGGGGGCACGGTATCCCACACCTGCACGTCCCACCAGGTTTTCGTCGGCGACATGTTCTTGAGAAAGAGCGAATAGGTGATCTCGTCGGGCGACTGGCCGTACGAGGGGGAGAAGAGGACATCGTTGTCCGCGACTTTCCAGAACAGGAACCGGCGGACCACGGCGGTCACCGGCGGATTCTGCGCGGATTTCTGGGCGCAGGAGGCCGTGTTGAAGAAGACCTGCGCGACATTATCCAGCCGGGCACCCTCGGGGGCCGCCAGGTCGCCGCTTCCCGGCTCGAAGGACTCACCATTGCCCCAATCCACCGTCACGGCAAACACCACCTCGCTGGTGGGGCCCCACGCGGGCGGGTTGCCGGTCACCGGCGTGATAGTCCACCGCAGGGCGGCCGGCGGCCCGAAATTCGGGTCCCAACCGATATCGGGCGCAGGAACACCGGAACCGGTCACATAGTGGGTGTAGGGAGGCAGGGAGTCCATGATCACGATGTTGCCCAGCGCAACGTTTCCCGGTTTGCCGTACCGGACGGTGAAGGTCACGGTGTCCCCCGGCGCCGCGGTCTCCACGCTGGCTTCCTTCATGACCCACGCGACCTGGTTTACCGGGCCGGTCTCGTCCCCGTAGGGCATGCCGCACCCGGCATCGTCGTTGAGGCCCGTCGCGAACAGGTGCGTCGGGAATCCGGTCCGGATGGTCCGGCCCGCGGTCGGGCACGGGTCCATGTCCACGTAGATGGAGATGGTGAATTCCGCCGGCGCCCCGCCGAACCCCGCGGGACAGGTTCCCATGTCGGCGGAGACGCCCGCCCAGGTCCAGCCCGGGTAGGTGCCGGAATCCTCAAGGAACATCCCGCCATAGGTCAGGGTCAGGAGCCCCGTGTTCGTCGCCCCGCACTCGGCCTTCACATAGACCGCCTTGATGTCGGCGGCGGTGGCCGTTCCGAAGTTGCAGACCGTGAGACCGGTGAGATGTTCCACGGCCTGCCAGAGGCAGGAGTCACAGAGCATCGCCGTGAACGATCCCGTCTTGACGCGCCCCCAGTTGGGGAACAGGACCTGGGGAAGCACGGACCCGTCGTCCCAAAGGCCCGAGAGGCAGATATCACCGCGGACCGGTGCCGCCAGCGCCAGGATCGCCACCAGGGCGACCACCGCTTTCCCACCGCAGGCCCGGACTCCCCGCATGACGCCGCCACTATACCCGCGGGAAGGGGTGTGTTGGAATGAAGCGGATGGCTGAACGCATGCACAATCTTGCTGGGGCGCCGTCCGCCACGCCCCCCGGGCGGCCGCTGGACATGCATGACGCCATCTTCAGCCAGCACTACCGGCAGGGACGAGGGTACTACATGCACCGGCCGCACGGGACCTCGACCTGGCTGATGTTCTACACGGTCGGCGGGTACGGATGGTTCCGTTCACCCGCGCGCGACGTGGAAACGGCATCGCCACGCGACCTCCACCTGGTCCCGCCGGGCCGGCCCCAGGAATACGGCTCCGTGCCGGAAACGGGCTGGGACTTTCACTGGGTGCACTTCATCCCCCGCCCCACGTGGGCCCCGCTCCTGGCACTCACTCCCGTGGCCGCGGTGCCCGGGCTCCTGCGGGGGCAGGCGGGTTCCAGCGTAACCCACCGGCGACTCCTGGCCGCCTTCGAGGACCTGCACCGGGACGCCATGGTGACGGACCCGAACGCCCAGGAACTCGCCTTCAACGCACTGGAGCGCGTCCTCCTGCTGGTCCGCGCGGGGCGGGTGGGCCAGCCCGGCCGGACGGCGGACCCCCGCGTCCAACGGGTCCTGGAGGCCATCGCCATGGCCCCCGCCGGCCGGTTCACCCTCGCCGGGCTGGCGCGGAGCGTCCAGTTGTCCCCCTCACGGCTGGCCCACCTCTTCAAGGCCGCCACCGGCACGACCCTGTTTGAGACCGTCATCAACGCCCGGCTCAAGGAGGCCACCAATCTGCTCCGCATGGGCACCGCGCGCGTCCAGGAAGTTGCCGCCCGGGCGGGATTCAACTCACCCTTCTACTTCTCCCGCCGGTTC
>JAHFSL010000412.1:0-451 GCA_023265785.1 Candidatus Coatesiibacteriota bacterium
GTGTCGGCGGCGGCGTCAAGAACCTCACGCACCTTGCGGGCCAGCCCCTCGGCGGTGAAGGGTTTTTCCAGGAGCGGCACGTCCCCGGACGCGATGAGCGGATGCACCACGGCCCGGTCCGTGTACCCGGACATCAGGAGGAGGCGGGCCATGGGACGCGACGTCTTGAGGCCCGCGGCGAATTCGTGGCTCGGTCGGCCCGGCAGGACCACATCCACCAGGGCCAGGTGCACAGGTGCCGTGTACTGGTCGCAGAGGGCCAGGGCCTCATCCGTGTCAGAGGCTTCCAGGACCCGGTAGCCGACCGTCTCGAGAATTTCCCGGGCCAGGAGCCGGACCATGACCTCATCTTCCACGATCAGGACCGTCTCGCCGCCATGGGCCCCCGACGCCGACGCCCCAGCCCCGCCCCCGTCAGCACGCTCCGAACGCAACCAGTGCAGGATGAACG
>JAHFSL010000412.1:461-2279 GCA_023265785.1 Candidatus Coatesiibacteriota bacterium
CGCCCCGGCCGGGCGCGCTGTCGACCTCGATGGCACCGCCCGCGGCGGTCACAATCCCGTAGACAATGGACAGCCCCAGCCCCGTCCCCTTGCCCGGCGCCTTGGTCGTAAAGAAGGGCTCAAACAGCCGCGCCCGAACCCCCTCGTCCATACCGACCCCGGAATCCCGGACGACAAGCTGAACCCGGGGGCCCGCGGCATGGCCGGTCAACGCGCCGTCCTTGTTGGCGGTCTCGATTTCCAGCCGGCCTCCGTCAGGCATGGCGTCCCGAGCGTTGACGGCCAGGTTCATCAGCACCTGCTGGACCTGGCCGGGGTCGGCCAGGATCCGGTCGAGCCCGGGATCCAGACGCGTCACGAGGGTGATATCCTCGCCGATGAGCCGTCTCAACATCTTTTCCATGTCGAGCACCTGGAAGTTGAGGTCCACCGCCTGAAGCGTGGCTGGCTGGGCACGGCTGAAGGTCAGGAGTTGGTGCACGAGGGTGGCCGCGCGCTCCCCCGCCTTGCGGACCTCCTTGATGCGTTCCCGCGCCGGGTCCGGCAGGTCCTCCCGCCGCAGCAGAAGCTCGGAAAACCCGTTGATGACGGTCAGGATATTGTTGAAGTCGTGGGCGATCCCGCCGGCCAGCCGGCCGATGGAATCCAACTTCTGGGACTGGCGAAGCCGGTCCTCAGAAGTCCGGAGCGCCTCCTCCGCGGCCTTGCGGTCCGTGATGTCCCGGTAATTGATGACGATGCCCCCCACGGCTGGTTCCTCCGCCATGTTCTGGCCGGCCAGGTCCACATGCCGCCAGCTTCCGTCCTTGTGCCGGAGCCGGAATTCGGCGGACGCGACGGCTCCCGCGCGGCGGGAGAGATCTGCAAACACGGGCAGGATGCGATCCCGGTCCTCGGGATGGATGAACTCGAACAGGCTCTTGCCCAGAACATCGGCCAGCCGGTAGCCCAGCATCCGGCGGCTGGAGGGCGAAAGGAAACTGGGCACGCCGTCGGGAGCCAGGATGGCGATCACCTCGTGCAGGTTTTCGATCAGCGACCGGAACCGTAATTCCTGGCGGCGAACCTCCTCGTCGGCGCGCTTGCGGTCCGTGGTGTCCCGCATCGTCACCTGCAGGGCGGGGGCTCCCCGCCAGGATGTCGGGAGGCTGGTCAGTTCCACGTCCACCATCATGCCGTCCAGCCGGCGCAGGCGCTGTTCCAACAGGCTGGTCTGCGACAACGCCTCCTCGAACGAGCGTGCGCTGGCCTGGACGACGTACTCGATTTGCGGGAGGACGAAGTCAATGAACGCCCGGCCCACCACCTCGTCGGGCCCGCGAGCCCCCAACAGGACCAGCCCGGCCCGGTTCACGTGGCGGATCTTCCCGTCCGCCAGCACGAGGACCGCCACCAGTGAGGACTCCACCAGATCCTGGTAGTGTGCCTCGCTCCCGGCGGGCGGCCCGGCCGGGATGCCACGGCGCCACGGGTGGCCGCGGTTGCGGTGGAGGAGGATTCCCAACCACGTGGTGGTCACCATGAGGAGGCCAACGAGCATGGGGTTCGGGGCGAACCTGGGAATGTTGATGATCACGGCCACGGAGTCCTGGTTCAAGGGAAGGCCTTTTCCGGGTGGGATCCGTCGGTCATCACGGCACGTGCAGGGACACGCCGGCGGGTTCCAGCTCGGCCAGGCTCTTCTGCCAGGTCCCCACCAGCGGCCCGTGGGGCGCCATCTCGATCGCCGCATGGAGATCGCGCACCGCACCGGCCCGGTCCCCGGCCCGCAGGAGGAACTGCGACCGGAGACCGAAGACAAACGAGCGCGTGGTGGTC
>JAHFSL010000412.1:2289-3158 GCA_023265785.1 Candidatus Coatesiibacteriota bacterium
TGGTGGTCCAGGCCGGTGTGAATCCGGGCTCCTCGGCGCCGGGGAGGGCGGCGTCCAGGTCCGCTACGGCCGCGGCGATCCGCGCCCGGCCCCGGGCGTCGCGGTGCGCATCCAGGTCTTTGAGTGCCTTCCACGCGGCCAGCAGGGCGCGGTTGACGAGCAGGCCGCGGCGAAAGCCCGGATACCGGGCCATGGCGACCGGCAGGGCCCGCTCCGCCTCGTCCAGCCGCTGGGTGTGGACCGCCGACACCACGTACTCGGCAAGGTTCATCGCATCCATCATATCCACGGCCACCAGCGGTCCGAGGGACCGTACCACCTCCTCGTGCCGGTTCAGGGCGGCCAGCTGGTGGCCCACGAAGTTCCTGGCCGCACCCACCTCCGGGAGGAGCCGCTCGACGGCCCGGTAGGCGGCCAGCGCCTCCTCGGGCCGGCCGGCATTGCGCAGGAGCAGGCCGGGGCCGAACAGGGACTCCGTCCCGGGGGCGAACCAGATCCCGGTCGGCGGCCGGGCCAGCGGCGCGCTGCGGACGACGTACAGGTAGAACCCGCCGTTGACGTAGTCGCAGGTGTCACTCCGCCAGGCGATGTCCAGGTAGCGCTGGCAAAACGCCACATACAGCCGGGCCATGCGCGGATCCCAATTGAATGCGCAGTAACTCTGTGCCAGGAGGTCCACGGTGACGTAGTTCTGGAGGAGCCAGGGGGCCCCCGTTTGCCGAACCTTGGCGCGGAGGTGGGCGGGGTCTCGCGCTTCCCGGGTGAGGCGCCAGACCAGGGGTGTCTCGCCGAACGCCCCGTTGAACACGACCCGGCCCGGGAACGGGAAGGTCCGCATGTCCCCAATCGAGAGGAACCGTGCGGGACGG
>JAHFSL010000055.1:0-5435 GCA_023265785.1 Candidatus Coatesiibacteriota bacterium
GGTCACCAGCGAGGCACTGGCGAACAGGGCCAGCGTCAGCACCGCGATGAAGATGACGATCGTCCTCAACTGCTTGTTGAGGTACGCCACGGCCCCCACGCGGATGGACGCCGAGACCCGGCGCATCGCGGCCGTGCCGGTGTCCTCGCGGAGAATCTGGCGGGTCAGGAACGCCGCGTACACCAGGCCCAGGACCGCAACGCCCAGGATGGTCCAGACCCCCCAGATCTCGGCCGGAGTGGCCTGGACCAGAGCCGGAATCGTGAAGATGTTCATGTCAGAGTCCCTCCTCGGATTCGTGATCGTCATGACAATGGGCCGAGCCGTCCCACAGGATGGTGCGGGCGCGCGCCAGGTTGCCCACCGTGGCAAGCGGCGAATGGCGGGTCAGGATGAAGCGCGCCCGGCACCCGGTCGCCACCCGGCCGAGCGGATCGGGAAAATCCAACGTGGCCGCCGCGGCACCGGTCGCCGCATGGAGCACCGCCAGGGAAGGCATCCCCGCCTTCTCCATGCACGCCATCTCGGTCAGCAGGCCGAGGCCGTGCGGGACCCCGCAGGATCCCGCATCACTCCCGGCCAGGATGCGCACCCCCCGGGCAACGGCCTCCCGGAGACGCTCGGCATGGGCATCGAGGATCGTCCGGAGTCCCGCACGCGCCGCATCATCCCACCCCATCGCGTCCGCCCGGTCCAGTTGGACCTGGACCGGGGCGAAGGTCGGGACCCAGGCGATGCGGCGGTCGCGCATCCGCCCGAGCTGGTCGCTGGTGACGAAGAACCCGTGCTCCACGGTCGTCACGCCCCCCTCGATGGCGTTCTCGACGCCCGGCGTGCCCGAGGCGTGGGCGAAGACCTGCCGGCCCCGCCCGCGCGCCGCGGCGCAAAAGGCGGCGATTTCCGCCGCGGTCATCTGCGGCGGCGCGGTCACGGCCGCCTTCGCGAAATTGATGATGCCGGTCGCCAGCAACTTGATCCGCCGTGCCCCCGCCCGGCACCGCCCCTCCACGCAGGGTTCGGGGCCGCCGTCCAGTTCCACGGGGCGGCCCATGAAGTCCCCGTACCGCCCCTGGTGGAAGATCGCGGCACCCGGGCTGTCCAGCCACGCGCCGCCCCGGTCCGCCAGGGCTTCGGCCTGCAGGGCCAGCCCGACGCCGTGCTTGTCCCCGGCATCCCGGATGGCCGCAATGCCCATCGCGGCCAGCCGGCGCAGCCGCAGACGCGCCCGGTCGAGCATGGTGGCGGGCGGCAGGACGAGCAGGCCGTCGCGGGTGGGGCGGTCAATCGGCGCGCCATCCAGGAACAGGTGGGCATGGGCCTCCAGCAGGCAGGGCAACGCCGTGACATCGGGCAGGACGGCATCGGGTTCCGTCCGGCCCCCGGGCCGGGAACCGGAAGGCGGCGGCTGGTCCCCCACGTACCGGATGCGATCCGCATCGTAGACCACGTGGGCCTGGGCCATGGGTGCCGCCCCGGTACCGTCCACCAGGGTGCCCACGCGGATCCAGACTGCCCGGCCCAGCGCGTTCGGCGCCGGCGGGGCGATGGCCATGTCCCCCGTCGCGCTCACCGGTAGAGCTCCATGATCGCCTCGACCTGCCGCATGCCCGCGTCCTCCGCCGACTCGCCCGGCCCCGCCCGACCCACCCGGAGCGCTTCCCGGACCCCGGCCAGGACGGGATCCGCCTCGGCAACCAGCTCCAACCCCTTTTCGGGATTGCCCAGGACGAAATCGAGCCCGGCCGCGACCGCCACGGTGAGATAGGCCTTCTCGATGGCGGTCCGGACCTCCCGGGGGTGCCCTGCGAAACATTGGTCAGCCCGACCGACAGGTGAACGCCCGCCAGGTCCCGGTCCGCCCGGATGAGCCGCATGGCCTCCAGGCCCATGGCCACGCCCCCCGTCAGGTCGGAGGCCAGCGGTGCCAGCCCGGGATCAATGATGATCTGGTCGTTGGTGCGGCCCGACCGCACGACCAGCATTTCGACGAAGTGCTTCGCCGCAGTGTGAATGTCAGCCGCCGTGCGGCAGGGCGCACCCCCGCCGCCGGGGAGGGGGCGCTCGGACGCCATGACGAACACGAGCGTGTCGTACCGTGCCGCCAGCTCCACCATCTCGTCGAGCCCGGTGCGCGAGGCCGCCACGGAATTCAGGATCGGCGCGGGACCCCGGGCGCGGTCATAGTGCTTGAGCGCCTCGCGGTGGAAGGCCACGTCCGGGTTGTCGAAGGAGATCGGAAGCGCTGCGGCGGCCTGGAGGGCGGGGACCAGGTCGGGCAGGAAGGCCTTCATCTCGGCGGGCGCGACCTGCAGGCTGGAGGTTCCCCCGAGATACAGGGTGGCATAGTCGGCCCCCAGCCCGGCCTGCAGGCGCAGGAGCTCCTGGTACCCCGCCACACTGCGGGCCTCCCACGCCCGGCGGGCCCGGGCAAAGGAATTATTCATCAATTCCCCGATCAGCCGGAACGGCCGGGTCAACGAGATCGGCGCCATCATAGGACCTATCGTGCCTGTCCGGGACCAGCGAACACCATGACCGGGGTCAGCCCGGTCCCCTGACCCGGCCGGTCTAGCGGCCCTGGTGGGCCAGGAAGCGGGCGAGGTCCTCGATCTGGATGTCGGTGAGCTGGCCGCCGAATCCCGGCATCGTCGAGTCGGCGTTCACCTTCGACGGGTCCGTGATGTACCGGCGCAGGAACGCGGGATCGCGCGCCGCGCCGATCAGGGAGAGGTCCGGCCCCGTGTCGCCACCCTGGCCGTGCAGGACGTGGCAGGCCGCGCAGTTGTCGGCGAACACCCGGGGGGCCTCCGCCGTAAAGGCGCCGCCCGTCCCCAGCGATTTGACATAGGCCACCAGCGCCAGCACCTCGTCGTCCAACAGGTCGAGCTTGGGCATGACGGATCCCGGCGTGAGCGCCTGCGGATCCTTGAAGTGCTTGGCCATCCATTCGGACGATTCAATGTCCGCGGCCTTCGACAGGTCCGGTCCCACGCGCCCGCCCCGGCCCCGGATCGCGTGGCAGTAGGCACAGCGCAGGTCGAGGTACAACCGTTGGCCCGCCATGACGACGGGGTCCTTTTCGACGATCGGGTTCAGGAGGGGGCTGTGGGCGCCACGCCAGGTGAGCCACGCCACGCCCATCAGCGCGGCCAGCCCCAGCCCGGTCACCAGCGGGCGGTCCAGGGGGTGCCGTTCCGGTCCCCGGTCCAGGAAAGGCAGGAGGGCGAGGAGCCCGAAGACCACGCCGGGCATCACCACCGCGGCCACGGCCTCCAGGCTCCCTGGGAAGAACTTGAGCGCCTGGAACAAGAAGAGGAAGTACCACTCCGGGCGCGGGTTGTACGTGTTGTCCGTGGGATCGGCGAGATCCTCCAGCCCCGCCCCGACCCGCCACGCCAGCGCCGCCAGCACCGCGAAGATCACGGTGATGGCCAGGGTGTCCTTGAACACCGTGTAGGGGAAGAATGACTTGCCGTCGTGCTTGAGCCTTGCGTACCGCTCCCGGTAGGCCGCGTGCCAGCTCACCGGTCTTTCGATTCCCGCTGGGGGGGTTCCGAGATCCCGTGCCAGACGACGAGGAACAGGTGGAGCCCGATTGCCCCTGCCGTCAGCGCGGGCAGAAGGAGCACATGCAGGGCGTAAAACCGGCTGAGCGTCGCGGCCCCAAGCTCGGCCGCACCCTTCATCACGAGGCCGACATACTCGCCGATGAACGGGGACTGCTTGGCGATGTTCGTTCCGACCGCCGTCGCCCAGTATGCCTTCTGGTCCCACGGGAGAAGATACCCCGTGAAACTGAACCCCATCACCAGCCCGAACAGGCCGACCCCCACCAGCCAGGTCATCTCGCGGGGGTACTTGTAGGCCCCCATGAAGAAGACCCGGAGGAGGTGGAGCAGGACCAGGACCACCATGAAGGTTGCCCCCCAGTGGTGGAGTCCCCGGATGAATCCTCCCGCCAGGACCTGGGTCTCGATGTACTCGATGGAGTCATGGGCATGGTCGGGCGAGGGCACATAGTTCATCGCCAGCAGGATGCCGGTCACCGTTTGAACGGCAAACACGAACAACGAGGCGCTCCCGAGGGTATACAGCCAGGCCACCGGGCCCTTGGCTTCCGGGATGTGCCGGGCGAAGAGCGCCTCCCAAAGTTTTCCCGCACCGAGCCGCTCGTCCAGCCAGTCGAGGACCGGTTTCAGCCGGTTCACGCGGTCGGCCCCGGGACCGGCTCGGGCCTGATCAACAACCGGCCGCCGACCACCTTGACCGGGAATCGGTCCAGTGGTCGCGGGGCGGGCCCCATCACCACCCGACCATCCGGGTTGAACACGGCCGTGTGGCACGGGCACATGAACCGGCCCAGTTCCTTGTCCCACCGGTACGGGCACCCCAGGTGGGTGCACCGGGGATCAAAGACGATGAACTGGCGGCCATCCGGCGTCAGCACCCAGGCCGACGATCGCCGCTCCACGGTCGCCCAGGCGTCCCTCTTGCGGACCGTGAATTCCACCTTGACCGGGGCGCCCGGCTTGATCTCTGATGACCGCCCGACATCGACCCAGCCCTCCGCCTTGCGCCGGAACGCCGGCGAAATCGCATACAGCAGACCGCTGGCTCCCAGGATGGTCCCGATCAGGCCCCCGAGGACGGCCGTGGCGGCCGTGAGGAAGGACCGCCGGGTCATCGCCCCGTCGGGCGCCGGCCCGCCACCGGGAGCCACGGCTGGACTCATTTCGCTTCGCCCTCACTCATCCCCTTCAACTTTAGTTCATTGAGGGCCGTGATCGCCCGGCGGGCCGCCTCCTGGGAGGACGAGAGCACCTCGGGCATCCGAAAGGTGTGCCAGTGGACCAGGGACGCCTCCACCAGCCTGGTCACCGACGCCAGCTCACGCTCCTGCGCCGAAGCCTCCACCCCCTTGGCCCGGGCGGCCGCAACGGCGCGCTTGAGTCGCCGGGTGGATCCCGCGGCATGATTCAACGACAGGAGCGCCCCGAAGGCCTGGGTGGGCCGCCGGTGGCACAGGGTGCAGGTCATGGCCATGGTCTGGGGATCCAGGATGTGGTTGGCCATCGCCCCGTGGCAGGTGATGCAGTTCGGGCCCTTGCCGGTGGTGCTCAATTCCAGGAAATGACGACTCTCCTTGAAGGCCGCCAGTTCGCCCGCGTGGCACCGGCCGCAGGTCTCGGGAACCCGGGTGTAGTACACGGGGCTCTTGGGATCGGAGGAATCGAGCATCCCGGCATGGGCGCCGGCCTTGTCCGCCTTGGCCGCGTTGCCGCCGTGGCAGTGCTCGCACCCCACGCCCTTCACGGCGTGGATGGACTTGGCCCAGTCCCCGTAGGTGTGACGCAACTCCGAAGCGTCCCCCGCGCTCCGGTGGCACGCCACGCACGAACTCGCCCCCCCCTTGGGACCTGCCCCCGTTGCGGGTG
>JAHFSL010000055.1:5445-9818 GCA_023265785.1 Candidatus Coatesiibacteriota bacterium
GCCGCCGCCCAGACCAAACTTCCGACCACGATCATCACCAGTCCCGTCATGTCCGCGCGCCTCCTCCGCCCCCCGCGCCCGCGGGCGCGTGTTCCGGTTCCCAGGGCGGCAGGAGGCGAAGCAGGGCCGCCAGGATGAGGAACGCGAGGACCAGGACCCCCAGGGCGGCCAGCAGGCCCTCGCGTCCGATCAGGTGCAACTTGTAGGTGGTGAAGCCGCGGAGGCTCTTGGAAAAGAACTGGCCCCCAATCACCACATTCCACCGCATCGCAAAGATGCCGATGAGCGAGAGGACTCCCGAGACGGCGTACAGCGACTTGCGACTCGCCTCCGGGAGCTCGAAGATCTGCGCCAGCCCGAGCAGGACGACGGGCGTGACCGATCCCAGGAAGATCTGGACGAAGACCATGCTGAAATGCAATTCGCCCTCCACCAGCAGGGCCAGGATGTCGAAGTGTTCCTCCGCCTCGTAGGCCTTCTGGATGGTTTCCAGCGTCTCCAGCGTGAAGGCGACGATGATCGCCGTCAGGAGGAACTTGGCCACCGTGTCCAGGCAGCGCATGTCAATCCGGACCCCCCGGGTCCAGGACAGGAACATGTAGAGCAACATGACGGCGGCGATGCCCGAGGCCATCGCCGAAAAGAGGAAGATCACCGGCATCAGGGGGGTGGACCACCACGGATTCGCCTTGACCGAGCCGAAGATGAACCCGACATAGCCGTGCAGGAGGACCGCTGACGGCAGGCCGATCACGGTGATGGTCTTGCCCACCACGTCATCAAGGTGCAGGGCCCCCGGCGTGAGGTCCGTCACGCCCAGCGTCAGGATCTTGTAGAAGCCCCGGACCAGCGGCCGCGGTTCCGTCCGCGACCAGCCGACGATCTGCGGGCGGTATTCCAGCCACACCTCGACCAGCAGGACCGCCATGAGGTACCAGGCGTACACAAATCCGAACATCGCCATGGCGGAGGTGGTGTTGGGGGTCAGGAAGATCTCAAACCCGCGCTCCGGATGTCCCAGGTGCATGTTGAGCGGGAGCGGGGCCACCAGCAGGAAGGAGAGCGCCGCCAGCAGTGAAAGCCTGTAGGTCGGCCGGACCGATTCGACGTTGAACACCCGCTCCAGGGACGCCAGGATGAACGCGCCGGCCACCAGGCCCGTGACATAGGGGTACATCACGATCAGGATGCTCCATTGCAGTTCCAGTTCGTTGGGATAGATGTACCCCATGACCTTGTCGAGCGCGTCGTACAGGTGGCTGATCTCCGGGTTCATCACCGCACCTCGCGGTCCATGCCCGCGTACACCAGCTTGGGCTCCGTGCCCATGTGGGGCTTCAGGACGCCGACCTGGTGCTCGGCGATGAACCGGCTGACCGGGCTCTGGGGATCGGAGAGGTCACCGAAGATCCTGGTACCCGTCGGACAGACCTCCACGCAGGCCGGGTTCAGTCCCTTGGTGATCCGGTGGTAGCACAGGTTGCACTTGTCGGCCACTTTGAGCGTCGGGTGGAAGTACCGCGTGCCGTACGGGCACGCCTGGATGCAGTAGCGGCATCCGATGCAGTATTTCCTGTCAATCAGCACGACCCCGTCCTCGGTCTTAAAGGTGGCGCCCACGGGACACACCTGCACGCACGGGGAATTCTCGCAGAGATTGCACAACTTCGGGACGAAGAAGGTCTTCGCCACGGACTCCGGATCCCGGGGCGCGTCAAACCCGTCAATCCCGCCGTTCGGCGAATCCACGGTGGTTTCACCGGATTTCCGGATGGTATACCGCTCGATCCAGGTCCGGAAGAAGAACGGGTCGCGGGGCACGTCGTTTTCGGTCTTGCACGCATCGGCGCACTTGCCGCACCCGATGCACCGGGCGATATCCACCGCGAATCCCCAGTAGGGACGCTTCCTCATCCAGGGAGGCTGGCGGAAAAACCGCTCGGCCCAGGCCGCCGGGGCCGCAACCCAGGAGGCGACCACCCCGGCCACGGCACCCGCCGCCACCTTGACGGCCCGCCGCCGGCCGATGGCCTTCATGCGTGCGGGGAGTGCGGGGCGTGGCACGGCACGCACGCCGCCTTGGGATGGTGCGCCGCAGGGGTCACGACCGGATGACCCTTGGGCCGCGAATGGTTGTCCTCATGGCACCGCAGGCAGAAGACCCGGCTGTCGGTCCGGGCCGGCCTGGCGGGCTTCACCTCGCCGGGGTTGTCCACATGCTCGCCGGCGGGACCGTGACAGGTCTCGCACCACAGACCCCGGTGCCGCCCGGCGGCTTTCTGCCCGGCGATCTCCTCGTGGCACCCCGCGCAGGCGTCGGCGGCCGACCGGCCCGCATACCGGACCGGCATGGCCTTGACGTCATCCACGGCGGCGGCGCGATAGTGGCCGATCCTGCCGAAAGTGGCCGGGATCGCCAGCGCCCGCACGCCCAGAAACACCGCCAGGACCCCGGCAAACACTCCCATGAGCCGCATCAGGTGCCGGAAATCCCTCATGCGTCGAAGCCTGCCGTCCGACGGGTGCGGGTCACGACCAGCATCATGCGGCCACCTGACGCCGCCCCCCCATGATCCAGATCAGGATTCAACCTTGACGCCGGAACACCCCCCCCCGGGGAGGTTAGAGGACGCCGTGCTCGCGCAGGTCCTGCACGATGGCGATCAGACTGCCCAGCAGTCCGAGGATGAAGAGGGGGACGCCCAGGAAGACGAGGAACAGCCCCGTCAACGGCGTCACGCGCCACAGGACCACCAGGCACAGCACCATCGAGCCGGCGATGGCCGCCAGCGACAGGGCCACCAGCCGGGCCCGCGGCGGAAGGCTCATTTCGCCTCCGGCTGGTGGTGCATCGCAGCATGGCAGGTCAGGCACGACATCTCGCCGGCCACAATCTGGTCCATGACGGGCGTGTGGGCCGGGTGCTCCTCGAAATTGCGCGCCCCGCCGTGACAGTGAAGGCAATTGGCGTTCGGATACGGGGCGTACAGTTCGATCGGATCCTTGTCGTTCCGGGTGTAGTACCGGATCAGGTGGCGCATCCCCTTCATCTTGACCAGGATCGGTCCGACCAGGCTGTGCTGGGTGTGGCAGGTGTAACAGGCCGTCCGGGGATCCACCCGGTGGTTCTGGACATGCAGGGCGGCCAGCGTGACGCCCTCATTGGCCCGCAGGCTCTCCACATACGGCGTCATGACATGGCAGGAATTACAGAACTCAACGGATTTCATCCGCTCCAGCGCCACGGCCTGGGAAACGATCAGGGTGGAGGCCGGGGTGATGGCCAGCCCGGCCAGCATCAACAGGCGTTCCCGCAGGGGGATCCGGGTTCCGGTGCGCAGAAGGCGCCACTGTATCCCCAGCAGGACCAACGAGACCAGCCCCAGCCCGAGGCCGGCCCAGCGGAGAAGGTCGCCGACTTCAAGCCCCGAATGCATCCATCCCCCTCCCGCGTCGCGTCATGCCGTCAATGCTAGCACGCGCTCGCGGGAGGCCCGCCCTGACCCGCGTCAGGGCCGGTGGATGATGCGGCTTACTTCTTCAGCGTCCGGATGTACGCAACGAGCGCGGCAATTTCCTCCGGCTTGTATTTCTTCTTGAAGGACGGCATCTTCTTGCTGGTGGAACCGTCCGTCACAACCTTCTCCAGATCCGCATCGGCCTTCCCCAGGGTTGCGGCATCCACGAGATTCAACAGGGCCAGGTCCAGCTTCATCGTCTTCGCCATCTTCTCCACGCCGGTTGCATCCGGGCCGTGGCACGACTTGCACGACTTGGCGAAGTTCGCCGCCGGACCCGTCGCCGGGGCCGCCGCCAACGCACCGCCGGCCATCCCGACCAGCGCCACCGCCACCACCACCGTCCATCCACGCTTCATGAGCTCGTCCTCCCTTGTCCAGAAATGTTGGATGCTTCGATCAGGCCTCGACCTTCACCTCGGTTGCCACGGTCCGGCACTGGGGATGCCCGCAGATGTCATTGCGAAACACGTAGGGCGAGAGCGCCCGCAGGGCCTCCGCGCGCATCCGCGCCTGGACGGCGGCATCCCCCACCCGGCCGGCTGCCGCCGACAACTCCTCGCAGAATCCCTCCAGGCCATCCGGAAGCACCAGGTGCATGATACGCAATTCCCGGTGGTCCCCGGTCTCCGCCACCGGGCCCGCCACGGCGGGAACCGCCCCGACGGTGCATCCCTTCATATACCCGCACACGTCGAATTCGCGGAGCCGCTTGCGCACGGTCTCCCAGACCGCCGGGGCCGTCCTCCCGTCCTGCCCGCCGGCCGCCTCGCCAATAGCCCGGGCCACCTCCGCCGCCACATCCTCGGGCTTCTTCCCGCTCCAGAGCTGAAGTTGGTAGTCCATGATGGGTTC
>JAHFSL010000413.1 GCA_023265785.1 Candidatus Coatesiibacteriota bacterium
CCTGGCGCCGGATGTACGGCGGCAGGGGCACCCGTCCCGCGCGCGCCAGCAGGTCGGCGAGGTCGCCGCCGTCCGCGGCCCGCAGACGCCATCGCCCCGGGGAAGTCCGCGCTTCCGCCACCAACCGCTCCCCCCCGGCGTCGAGCACGGTCCCGGGCTTCAGCCGGCCGGACGGGCGCAGGAGCGCCTCCCAGGCCCCGTCGCCAAGCGCGCGGAGCAGCAGGGCGTCGACCGCCCCGCCCGTGGGCTTGGTGAGGTCGAGCCGGGCCGGCAGGACGGCCGATTCGTTCACGACCAGGAGGTCGCCGGGCCCGAGCAGGCCGGCCAGGTCGCGGAAGACCCGGTGGGTGATGCGCCCGGTGGCGCGTTCCAGGTGGAGCAGGCGCGCGTCATCCCGCCGCGGCGCCGGCTCCTGCGCAATGCGTTCCCGCGGCAGGTCGTAGTCGAAATCGGAAAGTTTCATCGGATGTCGGCCCCCCGGAACGGGGCGGTTACTTCGCGGTCTCGGCCGACTCTACTTCGGCATACTTGTCATACAGTGCGTCAAACACCGAAACCGCCGTGAAGCCCAGCCCGAACACGAGCAGGATGAACTTGAAAACCTGGTTCATGACCTCGTCCGGGGCATCACCGAACTTGATGACGCCGGAGACCGCGCAATCCACATAGACCGCGATGCAGAGCAGGACCAGGAACCCCCAGAACATCAGGTTGACATAGACATATTCCATGAACTTGGAGGTGGCCGGCGCCACGGGGGCCGGGCCCTTGGACTTCTGCTTGGGCGGTTGAACCGGTTGCACCATGACGGGCCTATGATAGCAAACCGATCACTTCTTCTCCCCGCCCTAGGCCCGGGGGGCGGCGGGGGGCAGGACCACGATTTCGCTTTCCAAGGCCACCTCGTACAGGCCCCAGGTTTCCGGTGGCCGGACATCCAAGGTCCAGAACCGGTCGGGCGCGCCATAGGTCAGCCGCTGGCCATCGGGCGAAAACGCCGGGGCGGCGAGCCAGTGGGCGAACGGCACCACGCTGGTCCGGGCCGGCTGGTCCGGCAGGCCCTCGAACATCAGGAGGGCCCGGACGGGGAACGGCGCGAGCATGGGGACGGTTTCCTCGATCACCGTGATTCGGTTCTTGTAGGCCGCCCAGCGCAGGTTGTGCAGGAGGCCGGCCGAACGGTGCAGGATGCGCAGGTCGGACCCGTCCATCCGCATCCAGAACACCTCGTCCCCGCCCCCGGTCCGCCGGGCGATGCAGGCCAGGGAGCCCCCATCGGTGGAGGTCAGGACATCCCGAACGGTTTCGTAATCCCGCCACCGAAACCGCGGCGCGGGGGGCGGCGGGGTCCAGGTCCGGTGGACCCAGAACTCGGGCAGGCGCACGGCCCACCCGAACGCCCCGAAGACCGTCTGGAGCCCGTCCCGCAGGTGGACCAGCCCGGTCCGCACCGCATCACGCGAGACCACAAGAAAATGCAGGATCGCCCGTCCTTCTTCCGAAGGCTCAAAGACCAACAGGGGCGCGCCGGCCCGGGGAAATGGTTCCAGCAGGGTCATCCGCTGGGTCGCGAGCGTCACCAGCGCCAGCCCCGGAATCCCGTCGGATCTTCCGGCCGCGGCGGCCAGGCGCGCGCCATCGGCGGAAAGGCTTGGCCAGGACAGGCGGCGCGGGACCGTCAGCAGGCGGAGGGCATCCCCCTTGGCCCGCTGCAGCCGCCACACCGCGGTGCCCTCACCCGCCGTGGTCAGGACCAGCAGGCTTCCATCCGGGGCCCAGCACGGCTGATGGCCCGTGGCCGGCAGTCCCGGAACGCTACTGCGCCAGAGCCGCGCCCCGTCGGCGGTGAGACACTCCACGATCGTGTCGATGCCCTGGGGCGAGCAGGTGGCGATCGCCGTCGAATCCGGGGCCCACGCCGGCGCGCCGGAGGAGGGGGGCTGGGGAACACGCGTGGCCGACCACTCCCCCGCCGTCCAGCCGCGGACGAGTTCAAGCGAGGCGCCCGTGCCACGCGCCACCGTATAGGCCGCCCGTTGCCCATCAGCCGACCATGCCATGGATTCGGGCGGTTCGGACAATCCCACCGTGAGCGGCGAGGTGGGGCGCAACGACAGGGCGGCGCGGCCCCAGGTGGCACCGGCAAACAGGAGCGGCGGGAGGAGGGCGGCCTGCTGGAAGAGCATGACCACAACGCCCCAGGCCAGGTTCGTGCCCCGCCAGGTCCCCGCCCGGATGCCCCGGAGGCTCCGGCCGAAAAACATCCCGCCCGCGGCGCAGACCAGGATGGACGGCACCAGGGCGCCCCCCACCCACCACAGGACGAGGCCGGCGGAGGAGAACGCGATGGACACCCCCATGAAGAAGGCGTCCCGCCGCAGGATCCATTCATGCGCCGCGATCCGGATCCAATGCACAAGGATCCAGCCGGCGGCCAGCCCCAGGAGCGGCAGGAGCAGGAGTCCATTGGCCGTGGTGGCGATCCAGCCGGACCATTCCGCAAGAAGAAAGAAACCCAGGAACCCCAGGAACCAGGCCGCGATGCGCAGGGCCCGCAGGCGCCAGAGGTGCAGGACACCCATCACCCGCCACCGCCGGGCGCGGACGGCCAGGGCCAGCGCGACCAGCAGGCAGGTCCAGGCCAGCGGACCCGCCACCTTGCGGTACCGCGGATCTCGCCAGTCCCGCGGGCAATCGGCCGCCGGTGGCATCCGCGAGCCGGGATGGAAGAACGCTCCCGTATCCGTCAGGGGCTCGGTCCGGTCCGGCGTGATCCGCCACAGCGTGGTGCCAGAGCCGGCAAACAGGGCTCCGGGCCCCGCCACCACGGTGGTGAATTGCCGCCCGACGACTGGGACCCCTTCCGGCCGCCCGTCGGGCGCCAGCGTCACCAGGTCCCCGGCGGTGGTCACCGCCACCATGCCCCGGTCCGGCAGGCCGGCGAGATCCATGATCGGGGCCGTTCCCCCCGCCGCCCGCCAGCCGGACTCGGAGACCAGCCAGACCCGGTCGCCCACGAGGGCGGCAAATCGGCCCGGTCCCGCCGCCACGAGCCGCCGGACCGGCTTGCCCTTCAATCGGACCGGCTCCCGCCACGGGGACCAGCTCCGGCCATCGGTCCGCACGAA
>JAHFSL010000414.1 GCA_023265785.1 Candidatus Coatesiibacteriota bacterium
GAGTTGGACCGGAACAATCCCGAGGCGGTGTATTGCATGACCTGGGGCGACGGGATCTTCAAGAGCGATGACGCCGCCTGGTCGTGGTACAAGCTCCAGGACGTGCTGAACGAACAGTTCGGCTATTGCATCATCGCGGGACCCGCCGAACCCACCACGCTGTTCGCCGGCATGGCCAACTCGGGGCTTTGGCAGTTCGACACCGCCGCGTGGAAGTGGGTCCGAACCGGTCCGGGCATGACCTCCAACGAGGTCTGGCACGCGGCGCAAGACCCCTCCGACGGGAAAGTCTGGCTGGTCGGCACCCCGGGAGCCGGGCTGTTCCGCACCGCGAATGCAGGCAAGACCTGGCAGAGAATCATCGCCGGACTCGACATTACCGAGATCTACCGGATCGTGTGGCACCCCGCCAAGCCCGGGGTCGTCTACCTGGGCAGCAAGCGGGCGTTCGGGACGGGTGGCGGCGGCGTTTACCGGTCGGTGGACGGCGGGCTCACCTGGCTCCCCGACAATACCGGGCTGTCCGACCTGGGGATCGAGGACATGCATATCACCAAGAAGGGATTGGTCTATGTCGCGACCCAGAACGGCATCTTCGTCAAACAGGACTGATGTTAGAATGGCGTTGACCTTGAAACCGCGCGCGGTCCTGTTCTCCCTCCTGCTGACGGTCCCCCCGGTGGCCCGGGCGGAGGGGCCCGAGGTCCAGGACTTCAACTTCTACAACACCGACCTGCATCTGGTCCTGAAGGCGCTCGCGGAGGTCTCCAACCTCACCTTCGTCGAGGATGTCCCGGTCTCGGGCAAGGTGACCGTGCATATCGCCAAGCGGACCGGGGTGGACGAGGTCCTGGAGGCGGTCCTGAAGCCGCTCGGGCTGGAATGGCGCGCCGTCGGCAATGTCTACCATGTCGGGTACAAGAAGGGCGAACAGCCCTCGGCCATGCGCCCGGGCTATGTCCAGAAGGAATACATGCTCAAGTACGTCGCCGCCGGCGAGGCCGCCCGGCGCCTGCGCAAGTTCCTCCGGGCACGCGGCATGGTGAGCGTGGATCGCGGCATGAACCAGGTCGCGGTAACGATGCCCCCGAACCTCGTGGAACAGGTCGAGAACCTGGTCAAGTCGGCCGATGTCGAGGGGACCCGCAAGCTGATCTCGATCCGGATGAAGGTGCTCGAAGTGACCCGGGACCTGACCAAGGAAAGTGAGGCGTACCTGTCCTACAACAAATACAACGCCTCGGCGGGTCTTGCCAGCACCTTCGCGGACACCCTCAACTACGAGCGCGGGTGGTACAACGGCAGTGGCGGTGACTGGGGGGGCGGGCGGGGCAACCAGGATGAGTACTACTCGATGTACCAGCGGGCCCTGACCTACAAGGTGGGGGCGTGGGGCATCACCCAAGTGGTGGCGCGCATGCGGCTGACGTCCACCGAGGATGCGATCAAGACGGTGACCGAACCCGATGTGGTCGTGCTCGAGGGCCAGAAGGCGATCGCGAAGGTCGGGGAAAAGATCCCCCTCCCCACCAACAAGTACGACGATGCGGGAGTGGTCCTGACGATCACCCCGCAGGTCGCCAAGGACGGCCTGATCACCCTGGACGTGGACGCGGCGGTCACCCAGCGCGTTCTCACCGGCGGCGCTATCGGCGGAGTGGACCCGCTGGACAACCGGCAGGTGACGACCAAGCTGACGCTCCTCAACGGGGATACGGGCCGGCTGGGCGGGCTTCTGCGGCAGGACGAAAAGATTGACGAGTACAAGATCCCCCTTCTGGGTGACCTGCCGCTGATTGGATTCCTGTTCAAGTCGTCACGGCATGAGACGATCCGGCGGGAACTCGTGATCCTGATTTCCCCGTCAATTGTCGAGGACGTCCCGCCCCACGGCCGCCGCTCAGCGGGGATCAGTGCGCTGGTGGCGTGGCTGATGCCCGGCACGACCAACGTGACGCTGGACTGGTCCGAAGACGTCCCGATGGATAACGTCGGGGTCTTCCAGTACCGGGTCTACCGCGACCTCAAGCCCGTGAATGCCATCGGCCGGCTGGCGCCGATTGCCGATGCGGTGCCCCGCTCCATGTCCACCTGGGTGGACGAGAGCCCCAAACGCCGAGGCGTCACCTACTATTACGCGGTCATCGCCGTGGACGGAGCCGGCAACGAGCAGGCGGTTTCTAACTCGCCGGCCATCACGGTGCCGAGGCAGTGAATTACATCATGAGAGGCAAGCCCGCGCATGTCCTCGTTGCGACAGCAACGATCCTGTTGCTCGCCATCGCAATTCCTGGAGGGCTTCGCGCCGCCGACCAGCCCGTGGATTTCGTGGATGAACTCAACTTCTACAACACCGATCTGCACCTGGTCCTCAAGGCGCTGGCGGAGAAGACCAACTATCCCTTTATTGAGGACATCCCGGTCGAGGGGAAGGTCACCGTCCACATCTCCAAGAAGACGGCCATCGCCGAGGTGCTCGACCAGCTCCTCCGCGGAGCCAACCTGTCCTGGAAGCTTGAACGGGGCGTCTACCATGTCCAGTCCAAAAGGCCGGTCAAGGGCGCGCCGCTGGGCAAGGGTCTGATTGCCCGGACGTTTGCGCTGGAGGTTGTCGCCGCCGGTGATGCCGCGGAGGCCGTCCGGCCCCTGCTCTCTGAATACGGGAAACTGACCGCGGACGCGGGGCTGAATGCCATCACGGTGACCGATGTGCCCGAGGTTCTGGAGAGCGTGCAGGCCATGCTGGACGGGCTGGATAAGGAAGGCAAGCAACCCGCCCAGGTCAATATCCAGATCAAGGTCCTCCAGATTGACCGCAATGATGTCGAGCGGCAGGGCGCCGATCTCCAGTATCACAAGTACAATGCCTTCGAAAGTCTGGGCACGGAGTTCAATCCCACCACCCTCAACAACGTCGAGGGTTGGGGCCACCAGTACGGCCAATCCACCCCCTACAACCCGTTCACGAAACGGAATGACCACCAGGACATGGACGAATATTTCGCCTACTATCCCAATGCCCTGACCTTCAAGGTCGGCATGTGGGGCATTGACCAGATCGTTTCCCGGTACTACCTCCAGCACGTCACCGGGAAAACCAATGTCCTTTCCGAACCCGACGTCA
>JAHFSL010000415.1 GCA_023265785.1 Candidatus Coatesiibacteriota bacterium
GATCAGGCAACGCGGACGGTAGTCCCCGTGGGCGGGTCGGGACGCGTTCAGGCGCCTTCGGCGCCTTTTCCCGCATGGGTGAACGGCCTCCAGCCTGGACAGTCAACCGCGTTTACCTGGACTACCGTGGCCAATCAAGTGGGTAATGTCACGCTGACCGTCTCGGTCAACAGCACCTACTATGCGTTCAGCGGGGGACTCTACCACCTCACCCCGGTGAGCGGGAGCGATTCCGAAGCATTTGGAATTCGCCCTGCCTTGTCGCCGCCTCCAACTCCTGCACCCGTCCCGCCGCCGCCGCCCGCCCCAACTCCCGCGGTTCTCGCCGCGTCCGTGGGGGTCATGCCACCAGTTGTGTCGGCGGGACAGGTGGCCTCCGTGCGGCTGGTGGTCTCGAATTTCGGCGGCACGATGGCCCGGATCACACCGTTCCTGATTTGTTCCGGGAGCGCCAGTCTATGGATTACTGCCGGGCCGACGCCGACGGGGGCGCTCTACCTGCCGGGCGGGGGTTCGGTGGTGGTGACCTGGTCGGTACTCACTCGGACGGCGGGGACTGCATTGCTGGCGACCAGAGTGGATGGGACTGACCAAACCTACAGCCGCACAATTTCGGCGACAGCGACTGCTGGACTGCTTGTTCAATCGCCTGCGGCTGTATCAGGCCAACTGGCCGTTTGGCCTCTCTCGGTTCGATCCGGAGAGGAGATCACGGCTGTTCTCACGATCACAAATTCAGGACAGGCCACGGCGAATCTCATCCTGCCCTGGGACCTCATCGTCGAACCCGCGGGTGGAGCCGTGGTCGAGTCGGGCGCTGGCGGGAATGTCAGTGTACCCGGCGGGTCGAGCCGGTCCTACACATGGACTCTTCTGGCAGGACTCGCCGGACCGATAACCCTTCGCGCTTATGTTGGGGGCGTTGATATGAATTCGGGTCTCCCGTTGACCGTATCTGCTTCGGCCGGGCCCGTCATGGTCGCCGTGGCGTCCGCGCTTGCCGTGTCGCTGGAGCCGTTGTCATCGGTTCCAATCGAAGGGCGGGAGTTTGAATTCAGGGCGCGGATCTCCAATGGCGGGTTCAGAGAAACCGCTCTGACAGGATTGTCCCTTGATCATGGCGGCCTCGCGCAGGCCGTCATTGTTTCCGGTCCGCCCGGTTTGGCGGGTGTCGCGGCCGGATCCTCGGTTGTGGTTGCGTGGCGGCTCAAGGCCGTCTCTGCGGGTCTGCTCTCCCTCAAGATTGGTGTCGCCGGGAGGGACATCCCGGCAGGCGTGGACCTTTCCGCCACGGCTGACCTGACGACCGAGGTCGCCATCGCACGGTTCTCCGTCGTCTCCGCGGGGCAGCTCCTGATCGCTCCCAATACGCTGAACCTTCGCGTACCGGACTCCCGAATCCGGTTTGTCTATCGGGGACGGCCGGACGCCCGGGTCAGATTGCGGGTTCTGGACGCAGGCAATGCTCTGGTCGGGGAATTCGAAGGCACCATGCGTGCGGACGGCACGGGAGAAGTTGTTGTCGGACTCGGCGATCCGATCGGCCGGCGGCTGGGTCCGGGAGTGTACTGGGCAGTGGCGGATGGCGGCGGGGTGATGGATCGTCGCCGGTTCGTAGTGACTGGGGGAAGCCGATGATCCGGATCCACCTGATCCTGCCCGCGGTTCTGGTATGCGCGCTGGCGGCCCGGGCGCGGCCGGAATCACGCACAGGGGCTGCGGCACTTGCCCTGCCGCTATCCGTTCGGCAGACCGGTGCGGCGGGGGTCGCGGCGGCGGGCCAGGATGTCCTCGGCGTGTGGACCAATCCGGCGCTGGCACTTGACCATCCGACCGACTGGGAAGTTGGGCTGGCGGGATCGCCGGCCGCCACCGGGGGCGACTCGTCACTGGGGGCTGCCGCCGGCTGGCGGTACGGGGAATCCGCGGCGGCCGTCCTCGCGGTGGCAACCCAATCAGCGGCAGTGGAGGAGATCGACGGGTACGGGCAGCCAACAGGACAGTTCCGGACTTTCCGGACGTCCGCCCTGGCTGTCACCCAGGCATTTTCGCTGGGACCGCTCTCGCTGGGGGCGACGGGGCGGGTGGTCGAGGACGCGCAATCGTTTCAGACGATCCGGGGGGCGGCGTTCGACGTTGGCGTTCAGGCCAGGGCCGGGATGGTCGCCCTCCTGGCGGCGGCGCGGAACTTCGGGCCGCCACTCCGCGACCGCTGGGATCCCGCGGGCCCCGTACGCCTGCCCTCCGAGATTCGCGCCGGGGCGTGGATGCGGCTGGGCGCGCGGCTGGGAGTCGGGGGGGAGTGGTCGCAGGTGGACTCCCGGGAGGCGGTGGTGGCAGCCGCGGTGGAATGGGCACCGGTGCAGGAGTTTGTCATGCGTGCCGGGGCGAAGGGCGGGACGGCAGTGCCGGGGCGCGATCCGGTCCTTTCGGCGGGATTCACCCGTTCATTTGGCCGCACAGGCCTGCATTACGCCTTCACCGCCGGACCAGCGGGGGTTGCCCACCGCG
Source organism: Candidatus Coatesiibacteriota bacterium (assembly GCA_023265785.1). Taxonomy (GTDB): domain Bacteria; phylum Oederibacteriota; class CAKKQC01; order CAKKQC01; family CAKKQC01; genus JAHFSL01. Next base: position 2,512 of record JAHFSL010000415.1, read on the forward strand.
CCAGCGTGTCATGCGCCTTCAATACGCCGGGCAGGGCTGGTGCGACAGGAAGCACGCCCGCGCCCGTGGCACCCGCATTCCGCGCACAGCTCCCCACCACGGCGATGGCCCAGGGGCAGCGGGTGTGGCCCGACATTGAGACCCTGCCCCGGTTCGGTCCGGCTCCGCGGTCCGGCGGGGCTCGGGCCATTGTCATCGGCGTGGAGGCATACCGTGACCTCCCAGCGGCGCCCTACGCCGTGGCGGATGCGACGGCGGTGCGGGAATACCTGGCTCACGGGTTGGGTGTGCCGCGGGGCGACCTCGCCTGGCTCCACGATGACCGGGCCGCAGGGCTGGACCTCCGTAAGTACCTGGAAGTCTGGCTGCCGCGTCGCACGGCCCCGGGCGACACCGTGTATGTCTACTTCGGGGGCCACGGGGCGCTGGATCCCGAGACGGGCGAGGCGTACATGATGCCGTTTGACGCGGATGCCACGGCGATTTCGACCACCGGTTATCCGGTGCGGCAGGTCTTCGAGCAATTGCGCGCCCTTCCCGCGCGGCAGGTGATTGTGTTCCTGGACGCCTGTTTTGCCGGCACCGGCGGCCGCTCCAT
>JAHFSL010000416.1 GCA_023265785.1 Candidatus Coatesiibacteriota bacterium
GAACCCACGCAACCGCGCGGTACGACAATGTCTGCATCGGGAACAACCAGGGCGACCTGTTCAAGATGTACCCGGAATGGCGGTCCATGAAGTCCGTGTCCGCCCCCCTGCCCGCGGGCGGGGCCTCGTTCCATAATGGACTCCTGGCCCATGGGGCGGGGGCCAACATGACCCCCGGCTGGCGGCGAGCCATGACCTGTGCCTTCATGCCCGACGGGGCGACCTTCAACGGGCAGGCCAACATCCTGCCGCAAGCGCTGTTCGAGCGATTCAAGCCCGGCGACGTTCTGAATGATCCCGACCAGAATCCGCTCCTCTGGTCGAAGACCGGCGAGCACCGCGCCAATCTGGCTCGCCTCCGCGCACTCCCCGTCCCCGTCCGAACCGTCTAGCAGCTCGTCAGCGTCGCCACCGTCCGCACCAGATCAGCCACGGAAAACGGCTTGGGGAGGAAATGGCATAGGCCGGGTACATCCTCCGGCAAGGCGCCCGCCTCGCGGCCGGAGACGAACAGCACCCGGAGTCCCGGATAATGAGTGGCCAACCTCTCCGCAAGGTCGCGTCCATCCAGCCCCGGCATGTCCAGATCGGTCACCAGCAGATCGGGAGACAACACCATGGCCGCGGCCAGTCCCGCCATGCCGTCGCCAGCCTGTGTCACCGCATACCCGCGGGCAGCAAGGGCGGTCGCTATGAGGACCCGGATCTGCGCGTCGTCGTCCACGACCAGCACCCTGAGATGTTGTTCCATAGGTAACAGTTAGTATAACCTATGGTGTATTCTCCTGGCGGACGGGAAATCCGTACCGTGGAAGTTCATGAACACCGTCTACGGTCTGGTCGGAGCCAACCTGCGGCGGCTTCGGCTTGCCGCCGGGCTCACCCAGCAGGTTGTGGCGGACCACGCCGGACTGTCGGTCTCATTCGTCTCGCTCCTCGAGTCGGGACGCAAGAAGGGCAGTCTCGAGTCCTATCAGCGGCTGGCGACCGCGCTCTCTGCGCCGTTGCCGGAGTTGTTCCGGGAGGAACGTCGGATGGCGCGGCAGGGCGCCGCGGTCCCGTTCGGCCATCTGACCGTCGCCGAAAACCGGGCCGTTTGGCACCTCGTCCGCACCCTGCGCCGCCGCCCTCGCTGACCCGGCGCACGCTGGCGTTGCGCCGCCCTCGATCTGACACCCCCCCGGCGCTGACGGCCGCCCCGTACAATACCGGCGTGCGTTCCCGTCGAGGCCTCATCCTGTCCGGGCTGTGGATGGTCCTGGCCGGTTGCGGACCGAAGATGGTCCGGATGCCCGCCCCCGAGCTCCAGGCTCTGCTGCAACGCCAGCCAACGGTCTCCACGGCGACGGTGCGGCCACCGGATTTCTGGTTCCTGGTCAAGGTGTCCCGGGAAACCACCGCCGAGTCCCTCGCGCTGGGAGGTGTCGGCGGGGTGCTGACGGGCTCGGCGCTGGAGGAGGCCCGCCGCAACGACCTCAAGCGGCGGCTCTTCGCCGTGGACCCGGTGGACCGGGTCCGCGCCGGGATGACCGCCCGGCTCACCCGCGAGCTGGCCCCCCTCACCTTCACGCCCTACGAGGAATCCTTCGAGCGGGATGACGCCGCCACCATGGCACCGGTCTTCGGGGAACGGCTGGTCATGGATTTCAAGACAATTGACTGGTCCATGCGCGGCGAGGAGGCCGGCCCCATCGTGCTGTCCTACATCGGGCGGGCCCGGGTCTTCCGCCCCTCCGACAACTCGGTGTTGTGGGAGGGCCGGTGCCGGTGTGACGAGCCGCCCACGGCGACCGCGGCTCCGTTGGCCGATTTCATGTCCAACCGCGGCGTGCTGTTGGCCACCCGGTTCGCCGCGCTGGCGGATGCCTGCACCGGCCAGCTCGTCGGGCAGTTCTTTGACCGCGCCGACCCGGCCGCCCCCCCGCCATGACCCGGCGGCCGCACCTGCTGATCTTCAATCCCGACCAGTGGCGGGGCGATGTGCTGGGCCACCTCGGAAATCCGGGTGCGGTGACCCCCCAATTGGACCGGCTGGTCGCAACGGAAGCCGTCTCGTTCAAGTGGGCCTTCTGCCAGAACCCGGTCTGTGTCCCGTCCCGGTGCTCGTTCATGACCGGCTGGTACCCGCATGTCTCCGGCCACCGGACGATGTACCACATGCTCCGGCCGCACGAGCCCAACCTGCTCAAGATCCTGAAGCGCGAGGGCTACTTCGTCCACTGGGCCGGCAAGAACGACCTGGTGCCGGGCGAGCTGGGGTTCACCGACCACTGTGATGTGAAATTCAAGCCCGCCGTTGCCCCCACGAAGGCCGACCCGCACTCCTGGGATGAGTGGCGGGGGGCGCCGGACGCCGATTCGTATTATTCCTTCTACCTCGGCCGGCTCGACCACGATCCCGCCGCCGGCCCGTATGACGACAACGACTGGGCCAGCGTCCGGGGAACCGTGGACATGATTCGCAACCGGCCCGCCGACCGGCCGCTCTGCCTGTATGTCCCACTGGGCTACCCCCACCCGCCCTATGCCGCCGAAGATCCCTACTACTCCCGGGTGGACCCCGCCCGGGTCCCCGACCGGATTCCCAGCCCGGCATCATGGGCGGGCAAGCCGTCCCTTCTCAAGGGCATTGCCGACCGCCAGCGGCTCCAGGGCTGGAGCGAGGCCCGGTGGCGCGAACTGCGGCGGACCTACTACGCCTCCTGCACCCGGGTGGACGACCAGTTCGGGCAGGTCGTCGAGGCGCTGAAGACCGCCGGCATCTACGACGACACGGCCATTCTCTTCTTCTCCGACCACGGCGATTTCACCGGCGACTACGGGCTGGTCGAAAAGACCCAGAACACCTTCGAGGACTGCCTCGTGCGGGTGCCGTTCATCGTGAAGCCCCCCAAGGGCGTTCCGATCCGGCCGCGAGTCAGCGAGGCGCTCGCCGAACTGGTGGACATGACCGCCACGGTCTTCGACCTCACCGGCATCGTGCCCGGCTACACCTCCTTCGGCCGGTCCCTCCTGCCGGTCGTGGCCGGGGCCACCGACGAGCACCGCGACGCGGTCTTCTGCGAGGGCGGCCGGCTCGAGGGCGAGACCCACGCCGCCGAATGG
>JAHFSL010000417.1 GCA_023265785.1 Candidatus Coatesiibacteriota bacterium
TCGCCTTTCACGTCGCAACGGACGCTGGCGACCGGCGGATTGAGGTCACCGCCTCCGGCTTCGCCTCGGCCCTCGGCCGCACCGGTGGCTGGACAATTCTGCCGAGTCTCTGGATTACGGCCATCGATCCTGCACAGCCCGACGGATTCCGCCTCCATGGGCGCGGGTTCGGACACGGGTGCGGCCTTTGCTATGAAGGCGCGCGGGAGCTGGCTCGCATGGGTTGGAGCGCGGATCGCATCCTTGCCTTCTACTTCTCCCGCTGACGCGGGCCGGGGCCGGCCAGGGACTCGGCCCGGCCCGGCCGGATGTTGATCCGGACCCGGTCGGACCTGCCGCGAGCATCCAGGACCACGACATCCCACCGGCCCGGCCGCGGAGTCCACCAGCAGGTGTCCGCGGGAGGTGCGCTGGCCACCAACGCATCCCCGACGAACCACCAGAGCCGTTCCGTGTCGGAGCCCGTGCGCGCGTGAAGCGCAATTCGTTGCCGATCCGCGGGGAGGGCGGAGGCCACCAGGTATTCCGCGGGGCCGGGCGATGCGATGGTGGGTCCGGCACGTCGGGCCGGGGCCCGGCAGGCGGGGTCGTGGCGCGGGAGCTCGTCAAAACGACGGCCGGTCGCCCGGAAGAACTGCTCGACGTCCGGTGGCCAAATCGCCACCACGCGCTCCCCGTAGGCCTCCTCCGGGCCGTCCATGCAGTCGCTGCAGACTTCCACGCCGTCCGCCTTCCGGATCCTGAGTTGCTGATGGACCCCGCACGGCGTCATATCGCTGACGCCGGCCACGTACCAGTCTTCGCCCCGCCTCCGGCACCATCGTCCCGCCGGCTCACCCGTCACCGCGCATACGGTCCGCCGTGCAACCCCCGCCGGGGGCGCGAACCACTCGTCCCCCTCGCGGGCCAGGGGATTCAGGATGTCGAAGAGCACCGGGGCGGCAATCTCCCGCGCCTTGAGTCCGGCGGCGCCGCGCGCATCGGCATTTCCGAACCAGACCGCCACCGTGTACCGCGGCGTGTACCCCACCGCCCACGCATCCCGGAAACCGAACGAGGTCCCGGTCTTGAAGGCGATCTTTCCGTGATGCGGGGACCACTCCCAGGCCAGCGGGAGGTCCGGCCGCGCGTTGGTGGCAAGCATCTCGCTGACCACGAAGCACGCGGCCGGCGAAAGCACCGGCACGCCATCCGACGCCGGATCCCCCGCCGTGAATCGCAGGGGTCGCCTGCGTCCGCCGTTCGCCAGCATCGCATACAGGGATGCCATCTCCTCGACGGTGACCGGAAATGCGCCCAGAACCGCCGAAAGACCCGCATCCAGCCGCGCCCGGCCGGCATCGCGCAGGCCGGCCCGCTCCAGGACCGCGTGAAGGCCGGCATCACCGAGGTCCGCATCCAGCGCAACCGCCGGGACGTTCAATGACTGGACAAGCGCCTGCTCCGCCGGCACCGGACCGCAAAACCCCGGTTCAAAGTTAACCGGTGCGAATCCGTTCCAGGCGTGGGGCACATCAAGAACCATGCGGTGCGGAGTGATGGTCCCGCGTTCAACCCCCGCGGCGTACAGGAAGGGCTTGAGCGCGGATCCCGGTGACCGGTGGATCGCGCATCCGTTCACCTGCCCCGTGCGGGGCTCGGCGAAGTCGGGCGACCCCACATACGCCAGGACGGCCATCGTGCGGTTATCCACCACGATGAGGGCACCCTCCCTCACGCCGATGCGCTGCAGCCGGACCGAGGACGCTTTGAGCCGCCGCTCGCAGGCGGCCTGCAGGTCCGGGCGAATCAGGTACGAAAGGATTCGGCCGGGCACACCCAGGCCCGCCCCACGCCGGACGAGGTGGGGCATGCACAACGGGTTTGCCCGGCGACCAGCCGGCACCGGCGCCGTGCCGGCGAGGTCACGCTCCTCCCTCGTCAACCGCTCCCGCAACACGAGGGCCTCGAGCACCCGGCCCCGGGCCCGGAGGGCAGCGTCCGGGTGCCGGTCGGGCCGCAGGCGCTCGGGGGACCGCGGCAGGGCGACCAATTGGGCAGCCTCACCCCACGAGAGCAGGGAGGCCGGCTTGCCGAAATAGAAGTAGGCGGCGGCACCCACCCCCTCGAGGTTTCCCCCCATCGGAACAGTGTTCAGGTACAGTTCAAGCAGGCGGGTCGATGAATAATGGGCGCGCAGGTGGAGTGCGCACCAGGCCTCGGCCAGTTTTTGCGCAAACGTCCGCGGGCCAGGATTGAGCATCCGTGCCACCTGCATGGCGATCGTCGAGCCGCCTGAGACGATCCGGCCGGCGCGAAGGTCCTGCCAGCCCGCGCGCACGAGCGACACCGGATTGATCCCCGGATGCCAGCGGAACCAGTGGTCCTCGGATATCACGAATCCGCTGACCACCTCAGGCGCGATCGCTCCCAGTGGCAGATGAAGGCGGTAACGTCCGGACGGGGAGAGGTCGAGGCGCAGGACGTCCCCGCCGGGTCCCAGGTGTGCGGTGGACCAGTCGGTCACCAGCCGGGCCGCCACCCGGGGCTGCCGGAGGGGACAATTCCATTCCAGGGCTGCCAGTCCCGCCGCCACGAAGCCCGCTGCAACCAACGCTCGCCGAGCCCGGCTCACGGGGTGGTCGCCACCACCAGTGGACCGGGCGCAACCCACATTCCATGGACCTCCGGGTCGTACATCGCCTCGGCAAACAAGGGCGGGACGGCATACCGGCCGGGCGAGATCGCCCGGACGGTATAGGCAAATTCTTCGGCGCCCCCGACGCGGCCGGTGAACAGCAGGACCCGGTCATCCCGTACATCCAGGTTTCTGACGCCCAACCCGAGGCTGGGGGTGAAGCCAAGACTTCCCCGCGACGCCAGCCTGGGGTTGTCCACCTCGAACCCGGCAGGCAGGAGGTCGACCACCACCAGCTGGTCCACCGGCCGGTCGGGGATGACACGAAGCGAAACCACGACCAACTGGCCCTGGGCCACGTTCGTCAGGTTGATGATGCGTCCCTTCTCATCGCGATAGACCCGCTCCACCCTCAACCCGTGCGACTCGCTGGTGGACGGAAGGGCCAGCGGTGTCCCTTCCGCGAGCAGGTGGTA